>JAITST010000513.1 GCA_031287585.1 Planctomycetaceae bacterium
TTCGGTCGTGTCACAGAATTATTGATGTGATGGTCAATACTACCCCAATTTAGGCGTTTAACGACATTCACCCATAAATTCCGCACTCGACCAAAATTTCATACAACCTCTAACAACCCTCCTTTGGCAATTTTTTGTACTTTCCAAGTAACTGTGGTAAAAATGTCATCCCAGCACTCTGTAAAAAACGCACTTTGTGCATTTTTACATTGAATTAAATGCTTCTTCGCTGTAGAAGGCAAGAACGCATTTAATAAACACCTTTTCGCAATATCGTATTTTACGCATATTACCATCGTGAATTTTTGGAAAGTGCAGAATCACCGTGTCCGTACTGATACCGAGCCAACGGGATATTGCCCTTATCCCCGAGCCGTCGACAGTTTGTCGATGGACATCGGCTTTCACGCCGGACTTGCACGCGTTATAGGTGTATTCTGCGTAAAAGGTCTTATGCTGCCATTCGAATTTTTTACAGATTATCTTCGCTTCCCGTTGTTCGTGCCGTTTTTTTCCAACGTTTGTACTGCCGTAAAACGGACACTTTAACGCAACTAAAACCTTCTTCTCTCCTCCCAGACAATGTGATAAATGAACTCAAAACAGTATAAGCATTTTGAGAACTGGGGGTAAAACAATAAGTTTAGAACCTAACAGATAGTTAAGGATAGAAAAGGATAGAATATAAAAACTACCCTTACCTCCCTGTGAAAATCTCCCTGTGAAAAATAACTTTGCAATCGGCGTGACTAACTTGCAGCCGCCAGCGAAATGTTGTAAAATGACGTTAGAGAGTGTAGGAAAGTTAGTAGGAAAGTTAGTTATAGGAAAGTTACTTTTATCCCCGATAGTTTTATGTTTTTTTCACATTTCTTTCGTCAACCTTGGCACCTGACCTATCGGTTGGGAGTTCTTGTTGTTGTGCCGATACTCGCTCTCTTTGCCATTGTTTATATTAGCGATATCGAATCGAACCGCTCCGAAACGGCAAAGTACCGCCGACGGGAAATGGTCAACGAAATCACCGCTCACGCCCGATACCTCGATATGTATCTTCTTTCAATGATAAGCAGAATCAGCCGGTTCGCCGTTATTCTGTCGATCAAACCGCCGGAAAACATTGACGAATTGAAAGATGCCGAACGAGTGATTCTCCGTGAAAATCCGTTGTTCTACGGTATCAGTGTTGCGTGGGAACCCTACTCTTTCGCCCCGAATGAAAAGTATTGCTGCCCTTATTTTTGGCGGGATACCCCTATTACCAATATTCTCGGCGATATTCACGGTATTGAAAACGACTCAAAAACACCGGAAACGAACCCCGAAACATTCCGAGAAATGATGTTCAGCGACAAAACGGCATACAATTATCTCGACGGACGCGATTGGTATGACCTGCCGAAAAAACTCTATCCGACGTTGGAACACTCTCTAGCAGCCGATACGGTGTTTGAGAATGCTCCTTCTTTCCGAATGGGTGTTTGGACATCGCCGACGTGGGACGGCGATGTTTGGAACGTCTATACTTGTTCGTATGCGTCTCCGATTTTCAAGGATCGGCAATTTTCCGGCGTGGTTGCTCTCGACATCACCGTTGATTGGATAAGGGAATTTTTGGATACCATTCCAATCAAAGGCGGGCGTTTTCTTGTCGTCGCACCGGACTTAACCATTGTTTCGCATCCGACACAAGCGTGGGTTGCCAAAAACCTCAAAGAAATCGTCGAAAAGCATAATCCGACCGGTGAATGGAAAGATATTATTGCGGTCTTACAGCAAATCGCAGAACAGCACCAAGACATCGGCGGCAAACCGTATGGAGCGTGGAGAGATATTGATATGCATATTCCGGCACTGTCCCGCACCGTGCCGGGTTTGACAACGTCTGAACCTGTTTATTTGGAAGCAATCCGCTTGCCGACGACCCAATGGGTGCTGCTTTATACCATACCGGAAAAGGACGCAAAATTTTATTTATTCACCCTGCCGAAGGGGAATATTTTGCTTTTCTTGGGCGGTTTGCTTTTCATCGGAACAATGCTCTGTTGGCGTATTGGGCGTTACGTTATTCAGCCGATTCAAATTTTGATTGCCGGTACAACCGAGATTGCCAACGGAAATTACGATGTTCAAATCCAGATCAAGCAGTATGTCAGCCGCGAAATGCGGTTTATGGAACAGAATTTCAATGCAATGACGGCGGTACTGCGGCGCAATATCGAAATTGCCGTTCAGCACGCTGCGGCACGGGAAGCGGCGGAGTCCTCAAACCAAATGAAAACGCAACTCCTAATGGTAATCGGACACGAACTCCGTACACCGCTCAACGGAGTGATAGGAACAGCGGATATGCTGCTGCAAACCGAACTCAACGAAAAACAAAAAGATTACGCCGTACTGACACGGGAATCGGGACTAATGCTCTATCTGCTCATCGACAATATCCTCGATTTTACGAAACGGGAAGACCGTGGAATTGAATTGGACGAGAAGCCGTTCCATTTGAGAAAATTATTAGAGCAGACGAGAGCGTTTTTAGTCAAACAAGCCCAATTCCAGAATAATACGATACGGATTGAAGTAGAAAACGAACTTGAAGACCATTTTCTCGGCGATAAAAAACGGATTCGGCAAGCGTTATTAAATTTGCTGAATAACGCCATTAAATTTTCACAAAACAATGAAATTCTGATAAAAGTTCACAAAGTACATCATTTTGTAGCGGCAGATGAGAAAAATCCCGTGTTACAGATTCGTTTCGATGTCTGCGACAACGGTATCGGCATTGACAAGGAAAAGTTAGCAACGCTTTTCCAGCGAGACAGCACTGCCGATATGTCGTCGAACCGTCAATATGACGGTATGAGAATCGGCTTGTCGGTTACCAAAATGATTATCGAAGCAATGAATGGAACGCTTGGGGCGGAAAGTGAATTAGGCAAGGGTTCAACATTCCATTTTACTATTCCGTTATCACCGGTTCCCGAAGATGTGCATCCGAATGCGCTTGTGAAAATTGCGACGGACAAACGGTCGTTCTTGGATTCTTCGCTCATCATTCCGTTGCCGAAGAAGCCGTTGAAGATTTTGATTGCAGAAGACAACCGTATCAATCAAATTGTAATTAAGGAAATGCTCGCAAAGGAAAATTTTGAAACGTTTATCGTGGACAACGGTAAAAAGGCGGTCGATGAATTTTTGGAGAAGGGTGCGGACTACGATTTGATTTTGATGGACTGCCAGATGCCGGTGATGGACGGTTATGAAGCCACGGAACAGATTCGGCACCGCGAGTTCGCCGATTGTAATTCCAACGGAACGTGTTTGATGAAACATCAGATTCCGATTATCGCATTGACGGCAAATGCAGCGCCGGGCGACAAGGAGCGCTGCTTGTCTATCGGAATGAACGCTTATTGTAACAAACCCGTGAACGCCCAAGAATTGTTGGCGTTGATTGTCCAGTTGACCGGTTGATTGCGAGTATTGACACGTTAAAATGTTCTTCACATTGCTGGGATATACTTTTACTGTCGGCAACACCGTATCAGGGCGACCATTTCCGTTTTTGGATGTTCATACAGTTGCTCGAACCGGCGTTGGGTTCATACGGATCGTTTTTGATGTTGCCATTTACCTTTTTACACTCCATACAACAGATGCCGACAAAACGTTTTCTTGGTGCTTTGCCGCTGATTTATCCTGAATCGGTGCGAAAACAAAAAAGCCCGTCGCAGGACGGGCTTCGTATCAGCGGCAAGTATCGTTATTTTTCCTTGCCGAGAAAGTTCGGCAGTTGATTCACGCCTTCGGCAACGTCGCCGAGTTCAAGGTGCGAATAAACGTTCATCGTTAAGCGGGTGTCCGAATGACGCATTGCGGACTTCGCAACGCCGGGTGCGACACCACTCTGGGCAAGCAGCGTTGCGTGAGTGTGCCAGCAGTCAGCAATTCAATGCGCCGTGTTTCGTGAACCGGTCAATGATAATGAAAAAGAAACGGAAAGCAAACTGGATTACCGGACACATTTTGAACGCAGAACACGATTAAACGGCGAAGCGGTTTTTCGCTGTGAATTCAAAAAAACGAATTTTGCGTCAACCGATATTCGTTTGCTAATGCACCATTTTCAATTTCACTTTGCTCAATGTCCCGAAGTTGACATCGAAAGCCGTAAAAAACATCGTATAAGTTCCGTCCGATTCTTTGATGAGTGAAAGCGGCGTGCGGAGCATACGCCACCATTTTTTCACTTTCGGCTCCACATCAAAAAGCCGGGATTCCGACCACTTCACCCCGTCCTGCGAAAGGGTATAACGCATTCCATC
>JAITST010000177.1 GCA_031287585.1 Planctomycetaceae bacterium
AGCGATAATACGGAACATTACAGTGCGGAATTTGTTCAAAACGCTCCGAAGACTGGTGAGAGTTGGGTGACACCCAATGGCAGTAATAACAATAAGACGGTTCTCTATTTGAAGGACGAAGATGTAACGGTTTATAATCGTTTCAAGATGAGCATTGCGATACCTGGTGGTGTCACGTTAAAGTTGGACGCGGATTCGGGTGTTGCAATTGGCGGTTTGCAAGAGACGAGTGTAACGTTCGACGCGAGTGGCTATTCAACGGGCGGTAAATCGGTTGCGGGAGTCGCGGGCTTTATCGAGTTCGCGGCAAAAGCGAATACGGCAAATGAAGTCAAAAAAGAACAGGGAACGTTTGTCTGGAATGTCACAAAAATAACGAACAAAACTACCGGAACAGGCACGGCACTCACTACCGACCAATTGACGTTCTATACCATTCTTGATGTGCCGAAGTATGTTTGGTCACCTAACGATACAACTAAACCTGATTCTACTGACCCGACAAAAACCGTTCCCAATGATGATAAAACACAACCTTGGGTGTCTGCTCTTGAATTTACGATTCAAACGTCGGCAACAAATGGAAAAGATTCGGATTCTGCAGCACTGTCGCAGTTGACGACATTCTTACATTCTGGATTCGGGTTGACGTATGATACGGCAGGCGGTGATCCTAACTATACAAACAAAACGGAAATGAGATTTGATCTTACCCGATATATGACAAAAGCGTCGGGAAATGTTGTCAATTGTTATGATCAAGCAAGTTCTGTTACTGTATTAGGAAGGCTTCTTGGAATTGGTGTGGATTTAACAATGGTTACACCTTTTGGTTATATTAATGAAGTTAATCTTGTTGGTGTTGGTAATTGCAATAATCCTTTTTTTGGAACAGATACAACACGTATCATTGTGCCAGTAGTAGATGCGGCGCGCACACAATTTGGTATGCACGCTTTTGCTGTCTATAATGATGGAGTTTACGATGCGTGCGCCGGTCCTGTAACGGGCGTTGCCAGAAGAACGTATCTGGAAAATACCATTGATTTTGAAAGAACCATCCAATTATATGATTTGTCTCTTAAAACATATTACGAAGATTATTATTTGGCGTTAGGGAAATTATGGAATGATGCTTCACAATTGGAAAAAATTGATTTTTACCTTGATGTTGTTTTATCTATGCAAGTAAGAGTTGTCACCATTGTTTAACATAATTAATTGACCAGCATTTCACAACTTATTTGAGGAGAAGAAAAATGAAAATGATCTATTTTTTTGTGATAATGATATTTCTAATATCTTTTCTCATGGGGCAGGATAATAGCGACCATGTCGATAAAAAATTGGAAAGAATGATTCAATATGATAATGAAGAAAGGAATAATAATGTCAAATGGTATGGAGCAAAAGAAAATTGGAAAGATATAAAATTTCTGGCTGAATACTTTGATATTGACTTGACAAAAAAGGTAGAGCCAGTTAGCCATAAACGTCCTGTTTTCACTGAAAAAGATTTTGCGGATAGCCCTAGCGGTATAATTTTCAAGAGCATCAAAAATGAAAATAATCAGCAGAACGCTCAATTCAGAGATGATCGAACGCCTGCTTGTTGTGACATTGGTGAGAACCTATCGTTTAGATATTATTTCGAGTGGAAGAGTGTCAATGGCGCGAAAGAAATACCATTTTTTATGACAGTGTGGTATCGTCCAACAAATGAGGATGCAATAAGAGCAGTGTTCGACAGACTGACATATCTGAATTCAATGGGAGTTCATCAGGTGTTGCGTGGAAACCGGATTACTGTATCGAATAGATACAAATTTGGAGAAATATGTTTTACATTGCAATCGCCGGAGATTGAAAACAACGAAAAGCGACTAACCTTTTTCTTTATCCGTGACGGAGTGACATTCCGCATAGAAAGGTCTCGTGAATATGATATTGATTCTGTCGAATTTGCTAAATACATTGACGATAAATATATCAATATGAGCAAAAATTTTTGAGGAGAAAAACATAATGAGAAAAATTATCAAGTACTTTACTCTATTCGTTGCAGCGTTGTTATTCCTAACGTCGTTGAATAGTTTTGCTGTGTCACTTCATGAAGAAGAGATGCTTATGCAACAACCGAAAAACCACAAGGAGTTTTTGTCTCTATTGCAGTCCTCTATTGAATCGCAACCTTTTGTTTACACCATTAGTTCATTGGATAGAACTTTTTTGGACAATAAAGATTGGAATTTAAATCGACAAGAAATTTCCGTTCGCCAGTGCGACATATCAACATCGTATATTTGTGGACTCTATGCCAACGAAAAGAAAAATGTATGTTGTCTAAACATTATTCCTTCTGTATGTGCTACCAAAGATTTTTTTACTAGAACTCTAACGGTGGCTCCCTTGCCACTTGGTCCTAATGATGCTGTGGCTATGTTGAATCATCGATATGCAGCGTTGCCAACGAATTTTTTTCATTCAAGATACAACAATGAACCGATTGGTAATTTTTCCTATGAGCGTAAATTTGGTATATGGGCAGATGACCCGACAAATGCAGTTTTTTTTCTGCGGGGTAATTGTTTTATTCAAGTCAACACGCAGATTTATTTTGTTTATGATAGTGAAACTGAACCGGGCGGAAGGCGAAAAATAAAATTATCACAAGGTCCCGACCCTCGCGAAGTTGCTTGGAAAATTGACCAATACTTGAAAGGCGACCCGCTGGCAAAACTTGGTAACGAAGCGAAGCAAAAAATCAGGACACTCAAAATAACATTGCCGAAAGATACGAAATTCGAAATAGGTAAAGAATATCCACTGGATTTTCCGCGAAAATCACCGGACGGAGCAATTCCGGCAGAGATTCGGCTGGTGGTCAGTCGCGGTGAGATTCAACAGGTTATCGAAACTAACACGGCGGAAAGTGCAAAAACTCCTAATCCTGCTTCGCTTGCTCCTGAGATTGACGGAAAATACACCGTGTTATTTGGTCAACCGGAAAAGCAAACGATTCATTGTTATCACATCAACGAGGAAGGAAAATGTCTCGCTTGGGGCGAAATCGAGGTCTCTGTAAAAAAATCAGAAAAGTAACAGAAACAAGGAGAATAGTATGACTTTGATAAATGATTGCATATTTTGTGTAACAGACGAAGCAGAATTATTTAATCCATTCGGCAGCGGCTCGGCGAAAGATAATGTCGGCGAGTGGGCAAACATCGAAATCACGGATGTCCATTGGGCTGACAAAGGAACATGGGACGCTCTCGGCACTCCCTTGACCGCAAAAGTAGAAATCAAAGACGGGGCGTTCGTTTCTGTAACATCGGACTTCAATAATAATGGTACGATAAACAAAGCCGATTACGATGACCGGCATGGAGCTGTCGGTTCGTTGGTTCTTCTTGCCGCACCGGATATTGCACGCTATTATACATGGGTTGACCTTCTCGGTAATCATGTTTTTAACCTGAATTTTCAGGGTGCTGGCGGTGTTGAATATGCTTATGTTTACAATGACAATGACGGCAGCGTTTATGAAACGGAAACGATTTACGATGGTAAAAATCTTGCTGTAGGGACTGTCCATATCGTCGGAGCGAATAACAGTCCGACAATCACAAGCGGTAGTTTGTCGCTGTCAGTCGGCGGCGGAAGCGACTGGACACGTTTTACTGTTTTCTCTGTAACAGTTGATATGGCGTTCAATCACGACCGCGCGGACAACACGGGCAGTGATGGTATCAATATCCGAACGGACGCGAGCGATAATACGGAACATTACAGTGCGGAATTTGTTCAAAA
>JAITST010000290.1 GCA_031287585.1 Planctomycetaceae bacterium
CGGAGAAAAAAGTAAAAATGAAATTCGACCCAAATGTTAATCACGTTTCAACTTTTAAGATAATAAATGATAGAAAATAAAAATTTCGGACACCTTCAAAGGGATGCCCCTACGGGGTAGGGATTCGTAGTGACGTTTAACGGTTATTAAGTCGCATTAGCGACTACATCAAGACGCAAATAACCGTAGACTAAAGTCTACGGTTAATAAAGTGTCGTCGCTAGCGCGACTGAAGAAGGGTTTCTATATCGAACACGATTGAAAATTGACACCACCTCCGTCGGCTGAAGCCGACGGTAATGTTGTTGTGTTGCTTGGCAGTATAGACAGTGCATGCACTGTCTATACTCCTCAATTGCCGTCGGAATGTTCAGATACGACCTCTTGAACGATAAAAAAATTTTGGTTGGTTTCATTGTGTTTTCGTATTATGGTGATATAATTGTTGGTTCGTGGATTGGTTTTACCTGTTTATTATTTTGTTATTTACCACAACCCGCCTGATTACTATGATTGAACACGACTGGATTGACCGTGCTGAACAGATTCGTTTGAGACTTACTCAACTTCAAGACTCTCTTTGACTACGCTGCTAAACTTGATGAAGTTAAGCATATCGAAGAACAGATGGCGGCATCTGATTTCTGGAATGAACAGGAAAAATCGCAGCCCGTTGTTGCACGTTTGAAGTCGCTTAAAACCCTCATCAAACCGTTCGCCGAGTTGCTCACCGATGTCACCGACCTTGAGTTGATGCTCGAAATGGGGGCGGAGGATGTTGAGATTGCGGCGGAAGTTCCGGCGGTCGTTGTTCGTTTGACCGAGCGGCTGGAAGAACTTGAAACAAAAGCGTTACTCAACGCTCCTTACGATTTGTGCGGTGCGATTATCACAATCAACGCCCGCGACGGCGGTACGGACGCGAATGACTGGGCGGCTATGTTGTTGCGTATGTACACGCTTTGGGCGAAGGCGAACGATTACGAAATCGAACTCATCGACGAACAGGCGAACGAGGAGGCGGGGATTAACTCGGCTAGTTTCGTTGTGCGCGGCGCAATGGCTTACGGTTATTTGAAAGGCGAGTCGGGTACTCATCGTTTGGTACGGATTAGTCCGTTCAACGCGGAAGGTAAACGGCAGACGAGTTTTGCGTCAGTTGATGTTACACCTGAAATCGACGATTCGATAAACGTTGAGATTCGTGACGCGGATGTTCGCGAAGATACGTTTCGTGCCAGCGGTGCCGGCGGACAGCATGTGAATAAAACGTCGAGCGCGATTCGTTTGACGCACGCGCCGAGCGGTGTTGTTGTACAGTGTCAGAATGAACGTTCACAACACAAAAATCGTGCGCTCGCGTGGAAGATGTTGCGTGCGAAGTTGATTCAGATTGAGGAAGATAAACGCGAGGCGGCGATGGCATCGAAGTATAAGAATATGGCGAAGGTCGGGTTTGGTTCGCAAATACGGAGTTACTTTTTACATCCTGACCAACGGGTGAAAGACACACGAACTGGTTATTCGGTCGGTAATTTTCATCAGGTTTTGGACGGTGATTTACAAGGATTTTTTGAGGCGTTTTTACGGTGGAGAGTGGCTACGGGCGGGTGATTGGATTTCAGATTTGTGGTTTTGGATTTTAGACTGTTTGTACTATAACGTTTTAGTCAGCAATGGTGTACAAACTTTGTAATCTAAATTCATAAACCTAAAATTTACTTTTTTTATTTTTACAGTTATACTAACCTTTATATTTTCAAATGCAAAATCTTTTACCTGAGGGACGGCAAAATTCGGCTTCGCAGTCCAACTTTTTTTTGTTCTTCGCATTGATTGCGATGTCCATATTGTTTTTTATGCCTGCCAAAGAACCGCCGAAAAAAATTGACGGCGGCGATGATGCGGCAGTTGTTGAGAAGACGGAGGTTGACAAACCCGATGCGGTTGCCGCTGCCGCAGGTGACGAATCAGTGATTGCTGATACCGCTGCTGAACCTGCGTTTGTTACGCTCGGCTCGCTTGATACCGCGTCACCTTACCGGATGCTTGTTACGCTTAACAATCGTGGTGCGGCTGTTAACCGGATTGAATTGTCTGACGAACGTTACCGTGATGTACAAGATTTGAGCGGTTA
Organism: Planctomycetaceae bacterium; assembly: GCA_031287585.1. Lineage (GTDB taxonomy): Bacteria > Planctomycetota > Planctomycetia > Pirellulales > Thermoguttaceae > UBA8133. The sequence continues at coordinate 2,138 of JAITST010000290.1, forward strand.
TCTTGGACAGATTGTTGTTGATTGCGGTGCGTTATCCGCCTCCGTCAAAGGTTGTCCGGTACAGGTTGTCGGTGATGGAACTCCGGCGGCGAACGCGGGTTTGCAGCGTGGTGATTTGATTACTACGATTGCGTTTTACGATGGTGATAAAGTTGGGCGTTCTGTTCCGATTGGTTCGTTTGAAGATTTACGTGTTGCACTTGGTGACTCACGACCGAAACAACGCATTAAGATTCAATTCAAACGTAACGGCAAGACGAATGAGACAGACGCGGTGTTGTCTAACGCTCCAATATCTGTCTTGCGACCGGAAGTTACACCGTCAACCTACGAAGAATATGTGCGGCTCGGCGGCTTGCGCGGTTATGACCCCGGAACGTCAGACCAACTTTCGTTTCTAACTACAATAAACGCTGTTGCCGAAGTGAAGAACGCGAAACTCGCGATGCCCGCTACGTTTGCTCATAAGGCAGACCGCAAGCACGACATCGAACGCGACGAGACGCTTGCCCTGGAGTTGGACGCGGTTACGCTTCGCGACGGGAATTGGGAATTGGTTTCGGCGGACAACGAACACGCGTCGTTCAGTAAAACTGTTCCGCGTTTTAATTTACGAATGACGAAGACGTATCGTATTGCGAAAATTGCAGGTGACGCAAACGTGAACGCCGCGAAGTCGGGTGCGTATCATTTGACGTTGACTGTTACGATTGAAAATCTTGGTAACGTTGAACAGACCGTATCGTATCAACTCGACGGACCGACAGGCGCACCGCTTGAAGGTGCATGGTACTCGCAGAAGTCGGGACCGGGTTGGGGGTCTTACGGTATTCGCGATGTTGTTGTGAACTTGCCGAGTGCGGGACCGGAGATAATATCGAATAACGTTGTTGCGTTTGACGCGGTGCCGGAGACTTGGAAGGATGAGACACCGAAGTATGTTGGTGTTGACTCGAAGTTTTTTCAGTGTTCGTTATTGCCGGTGTTGAAGGATGACGCGAGCGGTTGGGTTTCACGATTGTTCCCGATTCGTGTTGGTAAGACGCAGGTGAAGTGGACAGTGTTGACGAATAACTCGTTTCGTTTGATAAGTAAACCGGTAACGTTGTCGGCGGCGAACAATGATGATAAAGTTGGTGAAGTAACGAACGGTAA
>JAITST010000292.1 GCA_031287585.1 Planctomycetaceae bacterium
GATACGAGTTAAATTAGTAACCGCCAAGTCCCCCGACTGGCGTGTAAAATGGTTTTCGTCATTGTCAGAGATAAAAAACAGAATATTTCCAACGCGCGGAAAACATTACGTAAATTTACCAAATTATCGGTAAAACCAGAAATAGATGGGAGATATAGCGAATATAAGGGATTTGCGGTGGAGACGAAGGCACGATTGAAAATTGACATCACCTCCGTCGGCTGAAGCCGACGGGAACGAGAGATTATCGCTCTTTGACCGTTACACCTTGTTATTTCTCACAAATATCTTACAATTTGTTTTTGTATTTTATCCTTAACCCCGTGAGCGAAAACAGATGTCTAACGAAGATATGGCGATTTGGTACCTGGAGCAACTTCCTTTCGACCCTTACAAGTTTCAGGCGGAGGCGATTGAGAAGTGGTTTATGGGGCAACACGGTTTACTCGTTAGCGCTCCTACCGGAATGGGGAAGACTTTGATTGCTGAAGCGGGTTTGTATGAGGCGTTGAAGACCGGTAAACGCGCTTACTATACCACGCCGCTTATCGCTCTTACCGAACAGAAGTACCGCGAGATTCAGGCATCCGCTGAACGCTGGGGATTCTCGAAAAACGATGTTGGGCTGATAACTGGTAATCGTAAGGAGAACGACAAGGCACCGATACTTGTCGCGGTTGCCGAAGTGTTGTTCAACCGTTTGCTCGCCAGTGCCGCAAACGGAACACTCGAAGCCGACTTCGACGACGTTATCGCGGTTGTAATGGACGAGTTTCACAACTTCTCCGACTACGAACGCGGTATCGTTTGGGAATTTACTCTCGAACTTCTACCAAAGCATGTCCGAACATTACTCATATCCGCAACTGTTGGTAATCTCGGACTGTTCAAAGGTTGGCTTCACAACGCAACTGGTCGTAATCTCGAAGTGCAACAGTCGTCCGAACGTAAAGTCCCGCTCGTGTATCAGTGGGTCGCCGACGAGTTACTGACGGAACAATTAGAAAAAATGGTGGAGAACGAACTCACGCCCGCACTCGTTTTCTGCTTCGACCGTAACGAATGTTGGAATGTCGCCGACCAGATTCGCGGACGTGACCTAATCGACGACGCGACGAAAAAAATCATCGCGGAGCAAATAGCGGACATTGACTGGTCGGGCGGAGCGGGTTCAAAATTGAAGCAACTCCTCATTCGCGGAGTTGGTATCCACCATGCGGGTGTGCTGCCGAAGTACCGCCGTATTGTCGAAACGTTGTTTCAGCAAAAACTATTGTCGTACTGTATTTGTACCGAGACGCTCGCCGCAGGTATCAACTTGCCCGCGCGTTCGGTCGTGTTGCCGAGTATAATGAAAGGTCCGTCAATGGCACGAACGTTTCTTGACCCCAGTACCGCTCATCAAATTTTCGGTCGCGCAGGTCGCCCGCAATACGACACACAAGGTTACGTGTTCGCGTTGGCTCACGAGGACGACGTTCGCATACTGCGTTGGCGGCGGCAATACGACCAGATTCCCGATGATACGAAAGACCCGAAACTTCGCGAGATGAAAAAGAAGTTGAAGAAGAAACAGCCGACGCGCCGTACTGACGAACGTTACTGGAACGAGGAAAATTTCGTTCGTCTGACAACCGCGGAGCCAGCCGCGCTTACAAGCAGAGGCAACGTGCCGATACGTTTTCTCGCTCACGTTCTAACGTTGAACAACGAGATAAAACCGTTACGTGACCTTGTCGAACGCCGGCTTACGAAAGATGAAGCAACAAAGAATTCGCAGTTAAAAAATTTCGACACAACGTTATTAACGTTGCATCGTCACGGCTTTGTAACCTTAGAACCGGAACCGCCAACAGAAGTGTTGAGTACAACACCAATCGCGGCAAACAACGTACAACCCGATACGAACAATTCAGAATTAACAGAGGACAACTCATACAAACCAATCTTCGCTCGCCCAACACCGCGTCTGGAAACGTTGCTGCAATTACGCGGTATAAATCCGTTATTCGGTTTGTTTCTGGCGCGTCAACTCGACATCGCGGATATGTACGAACGGGTAATGGCGTTGGAATCGTTGTTGGAAATTCCAACCAGTATCCTGCACTTCGTCCGTATTCCAAACCAACGCGATATGCCGCCGGGTAACTTGCAGCGTGAACGTCTCGACAAGGAACTAATGGAACTTGGCTTGGCATCGGTGGAGGAACTGATAGAGAAAACGGACGAGGAGCGAGAGGAAGAGCGGGAAGACCGTCGTCACTTCGGCGGCTACGCGGAGGAACGAATATTCGTGTTGAAACTGCCGGAAAAGTTGCAACGCCTGTTCGAGTTTAATTATCCGGGTATCGCGACAAAGATAACACCGGTCTGGGCAGTAGGCGATATAGTTTACGACTACGATAGCGACTTCAACAAGTACATAACAAGCAAAGGATTACAGAGACAAGAAGGGATTATATTCCGTCACCTGTTGCGAATGATACAACTAATTGAGGAGTTCAAACCATTGGTAGAATGGAGCGACGCTCTAAAACCAATAAGCGAATCACTGACAAGATGTTGCAGAGAAATAGACCCGATGAGTACGGAAGAAGTGATTGAACGGGCGGTACCTCCCAATTCCTTTCAAATTCGTATTCGTTGATAAGTGTTCAACGATACTACCATTGGGAGAATAAACACAATCAACCAAATTAATAATCTCCATTTTATCGCATTTAGACAACACAACCATATCATCACAGCATAAAGTACAGGTCGAAATTGAAAGAGAGTAAGGAAATTTAATTAGTGGTAAAATCTCTAAAACTTGTTTAAAATTATTTTGGTCAACATAGTTGATGCTTAACAACTTTTTTGGGCAGTTGGGTCATAATAATAACCAAAATGCGCGTGAGCAGACGCAAGTTTGTTTAATATCTGTTTTTTCTCTCTTCCTTTTTATAATAAAACATTACACAAATCATAATGCCAATAAGCGAGAAAATAAGGAAACCAAACAATGTATAACGCAACCGTCTGCTTGTAAGTTTAATGTATAACATTTGCATCACTCCAAATAAAAACTATTGAAAAGGGGGCTGGCATCTTTCCAAAACCTACTGTCCCAAACGACAAACCTCGTAAAATTCGGAACTTACTAAACGAAAGGGTGAAGTTGCCTATGAAGATACCGTTTTTTTATAATTATCTTCAAACGGAGGCAAACGACATTGGACAAGGACACTACCCCTATGTTTCAAAGTAGCCAAATGCAATATCCAATTAACGCACTTCCCAACAAAACGATAGAACTGTATCTGCGAAACTGAATTGAGTCATCATCAGCAAAACTGGTAAATGGGTCAAACAATTTATTGGGAAAGACGTATAACCGTACTAATGAACGCGAGAATACCATTACAACATTATAGTTAATCAACAAACCTGTTGACAAAAATTTAGAAGTGGTAAATAATTGTCCGCCAAACATTCGTGCGGTCATTGCATAATAAATTATCACAAATGCTACAATAAAAAAATATACGATTGTTCTCATATTGGCTACGTCTGTTGTGTAGTTAAATTCAACTCCTTTGTCCAAACTCGCCGCTACTTACGTTTCACTTTATCATACACCGACGCATATTGCTCCGCGCTTCTTTGCCATGACCAGTCTAGTTTCATCGCTTGTTGTATCATTTCCTGAAAGCGGGCTGGTTGATGCCAGAATTTATCTAACGCCCGCCATATCGTTTTGTTTAATTCGTCAATGTTATCATTGTTGAACGAGAAACCTGTCTCTTCGTCTGTTACCGTATCCGCGAGACCACCTGTGTCGTGAACTATCGGCAACGTTCCGTATATCTGGCTGTACATCTGGTTCAAGCCGCACGGTTCGTAACGGCTCGGCATCAGGAACAAATCCGCGCCCGCTTCGATACGATGCGCTATCGGGTCACAGAACTCAGAACGTACCGCAACATTTTTAGGATACTTCGCCGCCAACTCGCTCAACCGCGTTTCCAACGCCGTGTCACCTGTTCCCAGTATTACAAACTGAACGTTGTGATTCTCAACCCACGTCGGTATCACGTCGCAAACTAAATCAATCCCCTTCTGAAACGCCAGCCGTCCGACAATCCCAATCAACGGTAAATCACGCCGTTGCGGTAAATTCATTTCCGCCTGCAACGCTTGCTTACATACCGGCTTCTTCTCAAAAACGTCCTCACTCGAATACGTCACCGCCAAATTATTATCTGTTGACGGATTCCACTCTTTTGAAATTCCGTTCAGTATTCCAAATAGCCGGTCGCAACGGTACGCGAGAACGTCATTCATTCCGCAACCAAAACCTTCCGTCTGAATCTCCACCGCGTAACGCGGACTGACTGTCGTTATCGCGTCACAAAACGTAAGTCCGGCTTTTAGGAAATTTAGTTTGCCGTAAAATTCGAGTTCGTCATACCTGAAATGTTCCCAACCGATGCCGGTTAATTTCATATCCCAATGCCAGAACACGCCTTGATACGCGAGGTTGTGAATCGTATGCACCGACGCGACACGTTGGAAACGCGGGCGGCTGCCGTACATCAAACGCAAGTACGCCGGAAGTAAACCGGTTTGCCAATCGTTGCTATGCAGAATGTCGATGTCCAGCCACAAGCGTTCGATTGATTCCATCACCGAACGGCAGAAGAAAACGAATCGTTCGCAGTTGTCTTCGTAGTCGGTGCCGTGTTGTGAGTAAATTCCGTCACGGTCGAAGTAGTCGTCCTGTTGGACAAAGTAGAACGGCACGTTTGGGCTGCCGGGGATTCGTCCTTCCCAAACTGTACCGAAAACAGTTTTGTTACGAATCGGAATCGACAAATCGAATCCCATATTCCGCAACGGCAGCCCCGAATTGAAAACAGATTTATAGAGCGGCATAAAAACACAGATGTCGTGTCCCTGTTCACCGAGTACACGCGGCAACGACGCACTAACATCCGCCAAACCGCCCGTCTTGGCAAATGGAGTTGCCTCGCTTGTTGCAAAAAGAATACGCATAAGTTATCTCCGCACTTTATAAGAAATGTTTGTGTCCGCCCCCCAGACTATAAATAAGTCCCTCAATTTTAACACGTTTTTACAATCTTGCTATCATCCATCAGTCGAATTTTACCATTTTGTTCACAATAAAATTTTGGGCTTGAAAATATACCGAATATTTCGGATAATCCACTATGAAATTTTCACAACTACCAACTAATCGTTTCATTGTGACAACATTGTTCACTGTATTATTTGTCGTAACAATCACGGCTGGCGGTGGTTGTACGTTTTTCAAACCGTTCACCGAACAACTATCGTGGCAGATAAACGCGCCGACACCGAACAATCCGAAATTTGTCGCAACACAAGATTACCTAAAACTTTGGGCGACAGTTTATGACGTAATTGATAGCCACTTCGACGTTGCTAAGAGCGACCCGATACGGCTCTACGATGGCGTATTGACAGAAGGACGTTTGACAACAAAACCGAAAATCGCGCCGTCATTGTTAGAACCATGGCACGCAAATTCCGGTTCATTGAACGAACGCTGCGACTCGACATTGCAAACGATACAACATCGGGCGGTTGTGCGAATTGTGCCGGAGCAAGGCGGTTTCCTGATAGAGGTACAGGTGTTCAAAGAGATAGAAGCGAAGGCAAACCCGCTCGGCGCGGAAGCGACTTCAGCAAACTTACGTTCAGACGGAGCATCGAACACGCTTAACAGCCGAATAGATTCAATTCCGTCAAGCGAAGGTTGGACGACATTTGACCGTGATACAAAACTAGAAGAACGCTTGCTAAATGAAATCCTATACCGCCTAACTTACCCAGCCACCACAATAAGAAAATCACAAGAACCGATTCGCGGGTAAAATGGTTTCACTGTCAAATGAATCGTAACATCAAATCCAAGTCACGATAACGCGGTTAGGAAATGTTTTTTGACAAAATTCCCACAATCTTCCCTCACATAATTTAGTGAACACTAACCATAAATCCGTCAGACGCTTGCTCGGCATTGTTTGTCAGGCATTGCTGATTATTTTTATACTCGGTTTTCTTTTCTGGCAGGCGGCGGGGAATCCCGAATTTTATAAGATGTTGGGACGCGATAAGCGTTGGGGATTTTTGTTTTTGGCTGTGGTTTGTAATTTGTCCAGCGTTATGATTACTTTTTTGCGTTGGCGTTGGCTTGTTCGGGTTTTGGATATTCCGTTTTCTTACCGTGAGATGTTGCGTATAAGTTCTATTGGTTATCTCTTCAATCTTGCGCCGGCGGGGATTGTTAGCGGCGATTTGATAAAAATTTTTCTGCTTGCCCGAAGGTATCAAGGCGTAAACGAGCGGATAACGGCTAGTGTTTTGATTGACCGTGTGATTGGGCTTTACGTTATGTTTTTGGTTTCTTGTACCGCGATTTTTGTTACCGGTTTTTACAACCGTCCCGAAACTATCGCACGTGTTTCTACGCAAATTGTTCTTACGCTGACAATCATCGCAAGCGTTTGTATTTTGCTTGCGATGCTGCCCGGTGTTAGCGGCAGCACGATTCGCAACTCGCTCAAACGAATACCGTATTGCGGACACTTTCTCGCAAAAATGCTTGAAGCGTTCAATGTTTACCGGAGTCACTTGTTGACGTTATTGGTTTCGATGATTGTAACGTTTCCTGTTCATATTTTGCAGAGTTGGTGTATCTGGTCGGTAGCACGCGGTTTCTTTGACAACGTTACCGCTGCTGGTGCGATTGACCATATCGTTATGCACACTATCGCGAACCTGACATCAATGATACCGCTGGCGGTCGGACCGTATGAGGCGGTACTCAACAATCTGTATCCGCTGTATCTGGGTGACGCGGCGATAGGAATTGGTTTGGTAACGGCACTGGGTTATCGGCTATGCTGCATTGTGGTTGCGGGAATCGGAATCGGTTTTTATCTGACAAACCGTCGCGAGGTGGCGGCGGTTCGTGATGACTTGGAGAAACCAGATGTGGAATAAAATTTTTCTCAAAATGATTTTTTTAATACCTCAAATTGTAAATGAACGTAACAAATTGACTGGTTATTTTGCGCACGGAGGCACGGTGGACACGGAGAATGATTATGGTGACAGAATAATGATGACAACAATTTTTTTCCCTCTGTGACCCCAGTGCCTCCGTGCGCAACACCATTTATTTCTCATTTTTTTACAGTTTGGGTAATACGAATCAGAACAAAATTTGCCCTTGAATCAATTTACTGGTTTTGTTACACTCTACACGTGTCTGTTATATTGTATTTTTCTCACCGGATATATTACTTGCAATGGAATCAGGATTAAAATTTTTCGACGATGTTATTGACTACGCCCGGCAGGTTATCGAACTTGAAGGTAACGCTATTGTCGATGTGGCGGCGCAGTTGGATAGTCAGTTTAGCGACGCGGTCTTGTGTATCGCTAAACGTTGTCGCAGCGGCGGCTGTGTGATTGTTACCGGCATTGGTAAGGCGGGTTTGATTGGTAACAAGATTTCCGCTACGATGTCGTCAACCGGCACACGCAGTTTCTTCTTACATCCAAGCGAAGCGATTCACGGCGACTTGGGACGTGTTACCGCCGACGACGTTATACTCGTTTTATCGCAGAGCGGCGAGACGGTGGAGATTGTTCGTTTGTTGCCTACGTTACGGAAACTTGGTGCGGCGATCATTGCGATTACCGCGTCACCGCAGAGTTCACTCGGACAAGCGGCGGACACTGTTATCGCGTTCGGCAAACTTCAGGAAGCCGACACGTTGGGACTTGCGCCGAGTACGAGTACGGCGGTTATGTTAGCACTCGGCGACGCTTTGGCGTTGACCGCGAGCCGGTTGTACGGATTCCGTCGTGAGGACTTTGCGGTGTTTCATCCGGGCGGTTCGCTCGGACGTAATTTGAGTTTGGTTGACGATTATATGCGTCCGCTCGAAAAGTGCCGTTTTGCGAAAGACGAACAAACGTTACGTGAGGTACTGTCGCAAAAGTCGGATATTGATAGGTATAGCGGTGCGGTGATGTTGATTAGCGGCGACAACAAACTCAGCGGGATTTTCACCGACAGTGACTTGCGGCGTTTGATTGGCAATCATCGTGAGGAACTGCTCGACCAGCCGGTACAAAACGTTATGACCGCGAATCCAAAGCGTATTCAAAACGGTTCGTCGATACTGGACGCGATTGCGATTTTGACAAACTTGAAGATTAGCGAGTTGCCGGTAGTTGACGCGGAAAATCATCCGGTAGGTTTGATAGACATAACGGATATACTGGGCGTTTTCCCCGAACTGTTACAAGAGAGAAAGCAGCAGGAGCGGAGAATGGTAGCGTGAAACGAGATTTGTTTAGAACAATTATTTTTTCATTACCGACATTTTTTTACGGTTTCGCCGCAATGTTTTTAGGGAGAAACAGTTCACCTAAATAGAATATATGAATAATCCAGCCCATATTGGTTCACAACTTTGCGGTGTTGAGCAACCGTTGCTTCTCATTGCCGGACCTTGTACTCTCGAAGAATACGTTTTGCCGCAGATTGCTGATACGTTGTGCGGCATTGCGGAGCGGCTGCGTGTTAATGTTGTGTTCAAAGGTTCGTTCGATAAGGCGAACCGTAGTAGTATTGAATCGTATCGCGGACCCGGTATCGAAAACGGTTTACGGATGCTTGACGATGTCCGTTGTAAGTACAACATACCGGTCACCACCGATATTCACGAACCGTCGCAGGCGGACGCTGTTGGGCAGGTTTGCGACTTGATACAGATTCCGGCGTTTCTTGCGCGGCAGACCGATTTACTCGTTGCGGCGGCGAAAACGAAACGGGCGGTCAACGTGAAGAAGGGACAATTTATGTCGCCGAACGATATGGGAAACGTTGTTCAGAAGTTGTCCGAAGCCGGTTGTGAGAACGTGTTGCTTTGCGAACGCGGAACGTTTTTCGGTTACGGGCGGCTGGTGAATGATATGACATCGCTTGTTCGTATGCGGACGTTTGGAGTACCGATTGTATTCGACGCGACGCACAGTGTACAGGAGCCGGGCGGACTTGGGAAGACAACGGGCGGCAACCGTGAAATGATTGCACCGTTAGCACGGGCGGCAATGGCAGTCGGAATCGACGCACTGTTTCTCGAAACGCATCCGCAACCGGAGCGTTCACCAAGCGACGGACCGAATATGGTGCCGCTCGATAAATTGGAACAGTTGATAGAGTCGTTGCTGCGTATTCGGAATGTGTTATAAACAATACCAACACGCTTGCGGTTGGGAGTAATTTTCAATCGTGACAAACATATTTTTGAAATGTCGTACACAAGATTCTAGATTTTTATCCCTAATGTGTTCAGATCTTTTTTTGCTTGGTCTGTTGTTGTAAAAATTAAACCGGCAAGCCCCGCCTTTTTTGCGGCTTCTACATTATCGGGTCTATCATCAAAAAACACACATTCCTGCGCTTTTAGATTGTATTTATCTAACAATGCTTTGTAAATTTTCAAATCGGGCTTGACTATACCTATGTCACCAGAGATTATGTAGCCGTCGAAATTTTCCATTAATTTTTTCTGTTTGCTGATTACTCTAAATTTATCAGACTCCCAATTGGAAAGGATGTAGATTTTATAGCCGTTTCTTTTCAATTGCATCGCCATATCGTAACTGCCTTCAATATCGCCAGTTATGGTATCAAGCCAATCCTTGTCATAAGATTGGAAAACTTCCTTATATTGAGGAAATTTTAAGATAATCTCTTTTAGTTGGTCGGATATGTTAAAACCTCTGTCGGCATTGCCGTTGATTGTCTCAAAATCAACTTCCTTCATAAACTCTTCTACTGCTTGAGGGCTGTTAAAATATCTTGCGAAAATAACACGCGGCTCCCAAATTACAAAAACTCCGCCTACATCAAAAACAATGTTCTTAATCATATATACTCCGTATAAAAATTATCCTTGTACCAATTTTCCTTTGCATCTTTACGATACAATTTGTTATGTTTCACTTACAGTTTGAGCAACTAGACAATCTGCCTCACCATATTAATCGCGTTCCAGATTAGCATATCGTCTCTGATTTCTGGATGAACGGCTGGCTTCGTTTGGTATTCTGTCAGTATGCTTGATTGTTTTGGTGACATCAGTGCGATAGTTACTTCGTCTTCGTCGTTGTACGCTCCGATTATCATCACGTAGTCTATGTTCGGAAAGACAGTCGTTGCGGCGAATGACAAATCTTCGCGTGACGGTTTTCCGTTTAGCACCGCACCGCCGCCGAAAACATCGTTGTACCGACTGCTTGCTATTGTTTCAGACAACCGCCCGCGTGTCGCAACTTCACAGACCGCGAGAGTTTTACCTTGTTCACGCAAGCGTTTGCAAAGTATGTCCTGAAGTTTTTCGTCGTTCTCACCGAACACCAACGTTCCCAGTTTTTCACGTATCAACTTTGCCATCGGCTCAATTTGCGACTGACAACCCGCGTCCGAATCCGATTCCGCCTGAATACGCAACGTGATTATCCCGCGCGATGCCGTTATACCTACACGCGGCGTTTTGTCACGACTTATAACATCCGGCAGCATCGACTCAATCTTGCTCTCACCAGCACCGAAACAGTGTAACGACAAATCTTTCAACACACGTTTCTTACCGGTAATTTTCTCGACCAACCGCAACAACCCGCCTTCAACTGTACCGTAATACATTTCCTTCATCTCAGCCGGAACACCGGGCAAGGCGATAATACGGTACGTTTTGCCGGAACGTCTAGCAACCGTCAAGTCAATTCCCGGTGCCGTGCCGTGCGGGTTGTTTATCGCAACCGCACCTTGCGGCAACAACGCTTGTACCTCGTTTGAGGGCGGCATTTCACGCCCGCGTTGTGCGAACATATTACGGATATATTCGAGCAATTCGTCGTGCAGCACTAACGGTAAACCGTGAACGTCGGCGATTGCCTGACGTGTTAAATCGTCGGCAGTCGGACCGAGTCCACCCGTTATGATGATAACGTCCGCACGTTCTGCCGCACGTTTGATAACGTCAACCATCGCGGGCAACTCGTCACCGACAACGTTCATAAAACAAGTTTTAATCCCGATTCGTCCGAGTTGAATCGCGAGCCATTGACTGTTGGTATCAAGAATTTTTCCGCACGTGATTTCGTCACCAATTGAAATTAGTTCGGCGTTCATAACAGATTGTGAGACGAATAATTATTCGCCCGTTTGAGGTTACAACATTTAAGGATAAAAAAACGCCCCGCTTCGGAGAACCAAAAACGGGGCGTTTCCCAAAGGGAAACCAAAACCAAATCTACCCGCAATGACTCAAATCTGATTTTGTAAGTTACTGTAATATCAATGGTTTACGTCAAATCGAAAACTCAAGGATACAGGAGTTCACACAGGTTTTTGAAGTCCTCGCCGATTTTGGCGATTCCGACACCAAAGACATTCTTCAAATTATAGCCGGTTGGAAATTATTGTCAAGTGAGGTACGGATTGAGATTTTCTCACTTATAAAACATAGTTGTCGGCAATCAGAGACGTTGGAATTTGTTGAATGAATCTGTTGAAGAGACGAAAGAATACTGGAAGCGTCTGTATGAAGAACGAAGGCAACGCCGGAGTGATAACGTCGAAAACGAATCACAGCCCAATTCCGCGACACGCCCGAAATGCTTATTGTATCTATTTCTGATTTGTGTTACAATGTGATGAAAATTAGCGTGAACGCTTGCTATAATTTTTGTTTTAGATTTGGTTGTGTTGAAGCAATCGTAAATCTAAAATTATTCAACCCCTTTTTTATGGAGACCTTTTATGAAAACGTTTGTTAAACTTTCATTAACACTTTTGTTTGTTTACACTATCGCTGCTAACGTTGTTTCTAACGTTGCGGCTGACGAGCCGGTTGCCAAAACCATCAAGGCAATCGAACTCGGTGACGGTATGGAGCATCCTGACGGGATGACTATTCACCCGAAGACCGGCGACATTATTTTGGCAGTGCCGCTCATTGGTAAGAAAGGCAACGCGTGGTTGTTGCGGATAACGGCGGACGATACGGTCGAAAAGTATTTCGAGTTGCCCGCACATCCCGAAACCGGTCGTGTTACGCCGCTTGGAATTGCGTTTGGTCCCGACGGTAATTTGTACGTTTCGGATTCACAATGTCTCGGCGGTAATCCCAATCACAAGTCACGTATATTACGTGTTGTTCACGACAAGTCCGGTAAGCCGTTACGTTGCGAAACTGTCGTAACCGGTATCGTGCAAGCGAACGGACTTGAAATAAGCGGCTGGAATATCTACGTCGCGGAAACGCAAGTTGACCCGTCGATAGTCGAGATGCCGATGACCAGCGGCGTTTTCGTTTTCCCGATTAACGAGTTGTCGTCACGGCGACCGCTTCGCGTTCAGCCGTATCAGAAAGACCCGCGTTTCATATTCAATTTCACAACGACAGACGCGGCACGTAACGGCGAACAGAAAGTTGGCGCGAACGGAATCGGTTTGTCGAATGACGGCAGCAAACTTTACGTTGCGAACTTCGGCGATAAGAAACTCATCGAGGTGACACTCGGGCGCGGCGGCAGAACAGTCCGCTCTTCACGTGATTGCAATACTGGCAGCGATAGCGCAGTTGAGAGTATCGACGGACTGAAAGTTTGTCCGAAGGGTATGGTATTCTTCGCTGATTACGTTGGCAACGCGGTTCACGTAATGAATCCGCAAAACGGTAAATCGATAACGCTTGCGAAGAACGCACTCAATCCGAACGCCGAACAGAAAAAAGCCGGTGCGCTAGACCGTTGCTCGGAAGTTTGTTTGCGCGGCAGTAAGTTGTACGTGTCGAATATCGACCTTGAAACGCCGGAGTCGCCGCATACAATTACGGTGTTGGACTTGGAAGGGGTGGATTGGGAGAAGTTGAAATAGACAACTCAATTTAACCGCAAAGCCGCGATATTACGTCGTAACTTTGCGGTAAAAAAATATGAATAAAAACTTTGTTACAATCCAAACAATCGCGTCCCCGTTGTCCGCGTCGATACGTCCGCCCGGTTCTAAAAGTATTACCAACCGTGCGGTACTTGCGGCAGCGTTGGCAAAAGGTGTGTCGGTTTTGAACGGTGTTCTCGATTCGGAGGATACCAACGTTATGCGCGACGCACTTGGTAAACTTGGTGTCGCGTTTGACGATTCAGGGACGAACGTGTTGACGGTACGCGGTCGCGGTAACGGGAATGATTCGCAAACTAACAGTTGTGATATTTACGTTGCCAACAGCGGGACAACCGCGCGTTTTCTCACAGCCGCACTCGCGTTTTTGGACGGCGACTATTATCTGTATGGCAAGGAACGTATGCACGAACGTCCAATCGGTGACTTGCTTGACGCGCTGCGAAAATGGGACGCGGCGATTGATTGCAAACAACGTGACGGTTTTCCGCCGTTGCAAATTCACGGAACGAGTAGTAATTCGCGTAACAACGCGGCAACGGTTGATACAACGATTGCGGGTACAATATCGAGCCAGTTTTTGAGCGCGTTGCTGTTAGCGTCACCGCTTGCGACACGCGAAACGCGGCGTGTTATAAGTGTAACGTCGCCGCTTGTTTCGATACCATACGTCAAGATGACACTCGCGGTAATGGAGGCGTTCGGTGTTACGGCGTTGGCAACCGACGCATACGACTGGTTTGAAATACCACGCGGGAGCAGTTATAATAGCACGAACTACACGATCGAGCCGGATGCGTCGGCGGCGAGTTATTTTCTCGCGGCGGCGGCTGTTGCGGGCGGTGCGATGACGGTTGAAGGGTTGTCGCACGGTTCGTTGCAGGGTGACGTTCGGTTCGCGGATTGTCTCGCGGCGATGGGTTGCGATTTGCATTGGCACAGCAATTCAATTACAATCGTCCGACCGCCGGAGTGTAAACTTCACGGTATAACGGTAAATATGAACGAGATCAGTGACACCGCGCAAACGCTCGGAGTAGTGGCGTTGTTCGCGGACACGCCGACAACAATAACAGACATTGCACACGTTCGGCACAAAGAAACAGACCGCATCGCCGCTTTAGCAACCGAACTGCGTAAGTTCGGCGTGAGAGTAGATGAACACGAAGACGGTTTAACGATAACGCCAAGTCAGAGCGAGAACTGCGAACCGATAGAAGTCGCAACTTACGACGACCACAGAATGGCAATGAGTTTCGCGGTGGCGGGTTTGAAACGAAAAGGGGTAACGATACAAAATCCGGGTTGTACTGATAAAACGTATCCAAAGTTTTTCGAAGATTTTGGGCGGGTTACGGATAGGAAATATGTTTGACACGAAACACGCGGACTGTAACAAGAATTTTTAGTCTATTTTATGTGGTTCGTGTTAAAAAGTAACGTATTATATTTTCAAAATATATTGAAAATAATTTTTTGTACTACATTAACAACGAGAGAAACAAATGGAATACAAAGATGTCCTCGCGGTCATTCTTGCTGGTGGTAAGGGCGCACGCTTGGAGCCGTTGACGCGTGACCGTGCAAAACCGGCTGTGCCGTTCGGTGGTGCGTATCGTATTATCGACTTCACGTTGTCGAACTGTTACAACAGCGGCTTACGTAAAATTCTGTTGCTGACGCAGTACAAGGCGATGAGTCTTGACCGCCATTTGATTCACGGTTGGAGCCGGTATTTTTGCCGTGAGATGTCGGAATTTGTTGACGTTGTACCGCCGCAACATCGTATCGACGAAAGTTGGTATCTCGGAACAGCAGACGCGGTTTACCAAAACATCTACACTATTGAGCAGGAACATCCGTCATACATAATCGTTCTTGCGGGTGACCATATCTACAAGATGAACTATCGCAAGATGATTAAGGCACACATAGCAAATGGTGCAGACGCGACAGTTGCGGTGTTGACGGTACCGATTGAGGAAGCACGCGGGCAGTTCGGAGTTATTGAGATTGACTCCAACAACCGGATTATAGGTTTTGAGGAAAAACCGGAGAATCCGAAGCCGTTGCCGAATGACCCGTACAACTGCATGGCATCAATGGGGGTTTACGTTTTTACCGCGAAGACAATTTACGAGTGGTTGTGTCAGGACGCGATGGACAAGTCGAGCAAGCACGATTTCGGTACGAACATAATACCGTCAATGATTGATTCCGGTAGAGTATATGCGTTTCCGTTTATGGACGAAAACCGAAAGACGCAAGCGTACTGGCGTGATGTGGGGACACTCGACGCGTATTACGAAGCGAACATTGACCTGACGCGCGTTGACCCGTTGCTGAATTTGTACGATGCCGCTTGGCCTATTTATACGTATAACCCCAATTGCCCGCCGCCGAAGTTCGTGTTTTCGGAAGGAGGCGACGGCGTAGTGCGCCGCGGAGTAGCGATGGACAGCATAGTTTGTTCGGGTACAATCGTCTCCGGCGGACAAGTCTATCGCTCGATAATCGGGCGGGAATCGCGTGTAAACAGTTACGCGGTAATAGAAGATTCGATACTGTTCCCGAACGTAATCGTGGGACGGCACGTTAGAATAAGACGAGCAATAATCGACAAAGACGTAATAATCCCGGAAGAAACGCACATCGGCTATGACCACGACCTAGACCGCGAACGAGGTTTCACGGTGACAGAAAACGGGATAACGGTAATAGCGAAAGTGAACGGTGTGGAACCGGAAGGAATGTTTATGTCGGGCGGAAGATGAAAGTAGGTTGCATAGATTTATCACAAAACTGTTTCCAAATGTCATACTGTTTTCCAAACACATCCAAATCAGGAAGTGTTTGCCGTTTTTGCAAAAATTCTTCACCCATATTGACCACGCCAATTGCAAAGACGTGAAGTTTCTTATTCCATTGACAAGAAATGGCGAGAATGGGTAGTTTAGTTAAAACAGACAAAATTATCTATCCTTATCTACACTTACCTACCTGTGAAAAAATGACTTTGCAATCGGCGTGCCCTATTGACTTCATTCCAAATAGTGTGTACAATACTGACCTCACGCTCGCGATATGTTTTCGCAAGCAAAACACAACCAAACCCTTTCACGAAAGGAAAGACAAATGACAGACTTTG
>JAITST010000361.1 GCA_031287585.1 Planctomycetaceae bacterium
AATCCGCAGTATTTGTTGAGTTAGCATGAAGTTACCTAAATAATCATCACTCAAAAGGAGTCGGAAGTGAAGTGGTACTCCACGTAACTTCCGGGTTATTCCAGCTCTCTATGTTCCTCTTAATTTAACGAAGATTATTTTCGTAACTTTTTATTAGTTATCCGTTTGTGTTAGCCGAACCGCTTGCGGCTCGGTTAACACAACTCTTGCCATCTGCCAATTTCCCTACATTTTCGTATGACGTTTACCAAAATCTATCGAAATAGTAGAAAACTGTCTTTCACCATAAAAAAATTCAATCTTCGTAATCCCCTTAAATTACAGAGCGAAAACGTATTTTTTGCGTTTACTTTCTCTTTGGCACAATGAGTGCGACTGTGTAATAGAACGAAATTTCTTTTCCTGTCCAGTATGGAAATGCTCACACTAACATTGAAATAAGGAATCCCCCAATGATGCAAAAATTTTTCAAACCTTCCGGTTTTACACTCGTTGAACTACTGATTACCGTTGCGGTCGTCGGCGTTTTGATAGGACTGTTGCTTCCTGCGATTCAGGTAGCACGAGAAGATGTACGGCAAATGCAGTGTACCGAAAATATGAAGCAATTGATGACGGCAACTCAAAAATATTACGAAGCCAAAGAAGAGTTTCCGTATTATACGGGACTGCATCGTACCGCTTCATCGAAAAAAGGTACGAACAGTTCCAATATGGGTTATTCGGTACAGGCAGCCGTGTTGCCGTACATTGGAAATGCCGATTTATTCGCAACGTTTGCCGACGCTTACAACGAACCAACCACGAAACTGTGGATGTGGCTCGGCTTCATCGAAGAGTCATCAAGACCTGCCGCGCAAACGGACATTGCCGTCTTTCGCTGCCCCGGTGACGATTCGGCGTTGAAGGCATCATCCGTACTTACCACAAAGAACGGACGCTGCGGAATGGGAATGGATTCGCCGGTTGCGTCGGGTAATTACATGGCGTGCAACGGTTCCGGAACGGGCTACAATTATGACCATACGGTTGTGAACGACGGTGTTGTCGGTAAAAAAAACGCCCGAACGCTGAAAATGTTCACAAAAGGTGCGGCAAACACACTATTTTTTAGTGAAGCAATTATCGGCGACACGTCTCGTTACAATAATACTCCGGCGGAACTGACAACACCGTGGATACGCACGGCAACGGTCAAATCAGAAAATATTACTTATCGGGGCGAGGTAAACTGGACTTCCGACGTACCGGGCATTGAAGGTGTGTTTGCCGATGACGATTTCGATATTCCGACTTTTGTAACAGCAAACGTAGATAACTGGTACGGCTTACGCGGTTTTTCGTGGATTATCGGCGACAGTTACTCGACGGGTTTCACAACGTTTTCGGTACCAAATCCTAAACATCCTGATTGGTGCGACGAAATGGGCATCGGCTTTTTCGCCGCCCGCAGTTTCCACTCCGGCGGTGTCAACGTTGTCCGCGCCGACGGCTCTGCAAGTTTCGTCTCAAACTCCGTTGACCGAAAAGTATGGCAAAAAATGGGAGTCATGAAGTAGCGGAAAACTGATCGTTGATAACGGATCAATACGCTCCCGCGATTCACTGTTCATTGTCCATTATTCACCAGAACACACAAAAAAAGGATGTTTTAACTATGTCAATACGTCGAATTTCAGCGTTTACACTTGTCGAGTTGTTGGTCGTTATTGCGATCATCGGCGTTTTAATCAGTCTGCTTCTTCCGGCTGTTCAGGCGGCACGCGAGGCGGCACGGCGGATGCAGTGTACCAATAACCTCAAACAACTCACGCTCGCCGTGCATAACTTTCACGACACGCAGCAGTATTTGCCGTGGTGGTCTTGCGGACCGCGTTATGCTAGTTCAACCAAAGGTGTCATTGGATTTTCCGTTCAAGCGGAAGTACTGCCGTACATAGAATTGGGCA
This sequence comes from Planctomycetaceae bacterium, assembly GCA_031287585.1. Classification (GTDB taxonomy): domain Bacteria; phylum Planctomycetota; class Planctomycetia; order Pirellulales; family Thermoguttaceae; genus UBA8133. The sequence continues at coordinate 1,950 of JAITST010000361.1, forward strand.
ATATGTATTCTTTGCTGAACTCGCGTAGGTTTCAGGATAAGAGTAATACGTCAAACAGCACTTGGCTGAAAGTCTGGAAAGACTGGGGAAAAAACGTTGTTTATGTTGATAGCGGAACATATCAAAGCGGCAGCAACGACCACGTACACGACCAAGTGGTTCCGGCTTTCCGTTGCCCTTCTGACGGCGGTTCAAATTATTGCAGCGAACTCCCGAAAGATAAAGGCGACGCGGCGGGACCGGCAGCGGGAAACTATGTAGCCAATTACGGTTCCGGTGTTGGTTGGCAATATGACCATACTGGTGAAACCGACGGTTTTGTCAATCAGACGAGAACGCGGAAGAGTTTGGCTTCCATTACGGACGGGTTAAGTAATACACTTGCGTTCAGCGAGGCAATCATAGGCGATGGTATTCTTGGTAACGCGGTACCGCCAATCAATACTCCCTGGTTGCGAGTGGGAACAGATGCGGTTGTCAGTATGCCGGTCAGTGATTTGCGCGAAGGGAACAAGACATTGTGGGGGGATTCATCGCTTCCCGGTGTCGTCAGTATCGGATATGTTACTAATTCGTTTTCGTTACCCACTTGGACGCAGAGTAATTCAAATGCTTGGTACGGTATCAGAGGATTTTCATGGATGGTCGGCAGTCCGGTTGCTACGGGATTTTGTACTTTCGCAACGCCGAATCCTCCGTATCCCGATTGGTCTAATGGTGTCGGTATCGGATTTTTCTCCGCACGGAGTTTTCACACTGGCGGAGTCAATGCCTCAAATGCTGATGGTTCAGTTTCCTTTATCTCCAATACGGTTGATAGGCAAACCTGGCATCGTTTAGGTTCAAAAAATGACGGTGGTGCCGATCTGTCGCAATAACAATAAATTGAAAATTGACAATGATAACAGAACTTTTACCATGACCAAGAAAATAATCGTGCTTTTATTCCTTGCTGTTTTTTGTACGGCATGTAATAGCCGCCCAAAACTGGAACGTCCCGAAGGAATGCCGGAGTTAGTGCCGTGTTCCATCACGGTAACTTTCGACGGAAAATCTATCCAAGGGGTAACCATTTTATTGGTGCCGCTCGAAGGTGATACCCAGTGGTCGCCGAGTGGTACAACGGACACCAACGGAAGAGCGTACCCTGATACAAGTTATGGTTTTAAGGGTGTTCCCGTTGGAAAATATAAGGTTTCGTTCACCTGCTTTGAAACCGACCCGAATTACAATGAAAACGACCCGAAATCGCCGTGGGCAAAATCATCAATTCCATTGAAATACTCTAAAAGTAAATCGAAGGAAGTGCTTGAAGTTCGCCCGAATGAAAAGAATAATTTTGTTTTTAACCTTGATGCTGGTGAAGAATCCATTTTGGTTAGCACAAAACTTTAATACCGTAAACTGTAACGATTTTTCGCTTGCTCTTGACGCGATTGAAGAATCGTTACGTTAAATGTTTCAATTCCAATTCCATTAACCTTATTAGGAACCCATTTATGAAAATGAAGATTGCTCTTGCTTTGCTCGTTGCTTTCGTCAGTACCGTTTCGACGGTTGCTGCCGAAACAGCAAAGGCCCCCATTGCCCCGCGATTTGAAAAAGCCGACATCAACAAAGACGGCAAACTCGATCAAGCGGAATTTGAACAGTATCTTGCGTTTTTGAGCAAGATGAAACTGAAAAAACCGGTGAAAGAGGTCGTACCTCTGACAGAGACGGAAAAATTGTACGGAAAACACGGCAGTTATATGGAATCCGCAATGGGCTTCTCCGTTGTTCCCGTTAAATCCGTTACGGTAGTGTCCGTAGCCCCTGAAAAACAGGGCGGTTGTTGCGACGGTGCTAAAACGGAAACAACCGTCGCCGAAAAGAAAGGCGGTTGTTGCGGCGGTGCTAAAACAGAAGAAACCGTCGTCGAAAAGAAAGGCGGATGCTGCGGCGGCGGCAGCAAAACAGAAAGTACCGCCGGAACATCCGGTAGTTGCCACTAACCCAGAAGGCAGCCGCAAAAGGTAGGCAACCGCTACGGAAGGCGGTCGCCTACCATCACTTACCAAAATTCAATTCCTATTTCAGAGAACTCATCATGTACAGATATTTTGCCCTCATTATTTTAATGTTTTTTGCCGTGCCGGTTCGTGCCGAGGAATCTTCGTTTAATACGGCAGACACGAACAAAGACGGAACGGTAAGTCAAGAGGAATTTCAACGCTTTCTTGCTTCTTATTCCAAACCGCAGACCGCTCCGGTAAAGAAAACAGAATTTACTTTAGCCGATAAAAACGGCGATGGGTTCGTTTCGGAAAAGGAATTTGTCGATTTTATCAACGCTTCGACCGCTCCGCCGCCGGTAACACAATACGACGACCAAACGGCGTTTGCCAAAGCCGACATCAACGGTGATGGTCTCGTCAGTCCGGAAGAGTTAGCACTGTATCGGTCGCAAAATGCAGGTAAAAATTTTCGTACCGTAAGTAATAAAACGGAGCAGCTTCCTGCGCCGTTCGAATATAAAGGTCCGCTGAGCATGGCGGCAAACAAAAACGGTACGAAAATCTACGCCGTTTGTTTTGATGCCGGTGAAATCGCCGTTGTTGATACGGCGGAAAACAAAGTGTTCCAAACGTTTTTCATCGGCAATGAACCGACTGGAATTGCTTTGAGTTCCGATGAAAAGACAATTTACGTAACGTTTGGCGGTTCGCGCGGGCAAATTTCGGCATTGGATGCGGAATCGGGCAAAACGCTTCTCACTGTTTCCGCAGGACATACGCCGATGGCACCCGTATTGACGCCGGACGGAACAAAACTGTTTTTGTGCAACCGATTCAACGCCGATGTTACGGAATACACCCTCCCCGAGATGAAACTCGTTCGGCATCTTAAAGTCATTCGGGAACCCTGCGCCGCGGCTGTTACGAAAAATGGAAAGCATCTGCTCGTTCTCAATTCGTTACCGAATGATCCGAATTGTTTTCCTGATAATCCCGAATCGCAAATGAACGTTGCCGCCGCTG
>JAITST010000406.1 GCA_031287585.1 Planctomycetaceae bacterium
CAAGAAGAGCGATTATTGTATCTTCTACAAACTGCGCCCCCCCCTCCATTTTAACATTTGGTTAATTGTGTTAATTTGTGTTTTTACAAAGTCTGTCATAGTTTTTTCCTTTCGAGAAAAGTTTGGTGTGCGTTTGCTTGCGAAAACATGATCGCGAGCGTGAAGTTATATATTCTATTCTCTTTATCCCAATTTGTCAATGGGGAAAACACAATTTTGGGCAACTTAGGGTGTGTAAAGCATTTGTAGGTATTTTTCCTTGGGTTATGATGTTTTTGGGATTTCTCTTTTTTTACACTGACGTACCGATGAAACAGCCCCTCATAGATGCTAACGCCTTCCTCCACGAAAAAATGGAGGCACTTCTTCAAGAATTCGATCAAGTCGGCGATGCCGCTCCAATCGGTCAAGTTCTCAATCACCTCGATGCCTTTCTCTTCGCCAACGGACGAAAATTCCTGACCGAGTTCCTCGGCACTTCGTCGTATCGCCTCGCTGCCGAGATGTTAGAAGAATTCGGTTGTTTTCATCTGTCGCACCAAACAGTCGGCGACGTTGCGGTTGAAGTTGCTGACGAAATCGAAACGAAGTTGAAAGACAATTCTGCCGTCCGCAAGGACTTTCAAAAGGCAAAGGGCGATACGGAATTCACGACGGATGGAGCGTTTGTGAATACGCGCAGAGCCGATGGCGAACACGAATGGCGAGAGATGAAAGTGGCGATTGTTGCGAAGCGTGAGCGGGGTGCCGGTGCGTTGCCGGAAGAATGGGACAGTCGGGATTTGCCGGAGCCGACTGTGTCGATTGCGGCAGCGGCGATTGAAAGCAGACCGGAGTTTCAAGAGTGTTGCAAAAATTTGCGGCGGAGCGGACTCGATGGTTTGAGGCGATACGGCTGGTGCTATTGCAAGAGGGCTTTGCCGTCCCCTCTACTCCGGCAAATGGAAACTCTGCTGGAACACCGCAAAATACCTACAAATGTTTTACACACTATTACCAGAAACATCGTGTGATTACGACTTGCAATTGACGAGTACATTTGCTATAATTCTTCAAGGAGTGCTTGTGTGTTGAGTGATTAGGTAAAATGTGGTTGTTTTAAACACGAACACATCTTATAACATCCAACGCCCAGTTGTGTCCAAAACACCAGAACTTAAGCGTACTGATTTTTCGCGTTAGAAGAGAATCATTAGCAAATAATTTCTCTATGTTCACACACAAGACTTACACTTTACCCAACCTTGTTAAAACACGTATATTACTGTGTTTTACAAGTAATCCTTACATTTATAACTGCCGTTTTGATTGAACATTTTTCCGTATTGATATAATTTGTTTGTAATATATTCACTTGTTGTGTTACGTACTAACATGCCGTTTTGGATGTGAAAAAATTTTTTTAGTTGATAGTGCGTGAAAACAACGTTTTACAATTTTTATATTGAATTGTAATTGTTATGAATGATAACGGCACGGTTCGTGCATTATGTAACACAACTCGTGCAGACCGTCGCGACGAAAGCAAACGGTTACAAGATGTAATAACTGGGATAGTTAGAGAGTTTGCCAAAGTCGCACGGTGTTTTTTTTCATAAAATTTGGAAATTTGTCGTTATTATTGCGAACAATTTCCCTTGAAGGGACGTAGGTAAACAAATGGATTACGCATTAGAAACTAAAACCTGTGACAGCGTTGACTCTTTCAACCAATGGACTGATGAAGAGTTGTTAATCGAGTATCGTATGACACAATGCCGCGAAGCGTTCGAGGTACTTGTGTATCGTTACGAGCGGGAACTTTTCGGCTTTTTACGCCGTTTTCTCGGCAGTGTTGAAAAAGCAGAGGACGCTTTTCAGGCGACCTTTTTACAAGTTCATAATAATTGCGAATCGTTTGACGAAACTCGCTCGTTCCGTACATGGTTGTACACTATTGCGAGAAACAAAGCAACTGATATGTATCGTCAATCGAAACGACGTATTACATTTAGTCTCGATGAAGCGTACCCGATAAATGGTAGTGATGGCGGTGACTCGCGGAGTTTCATTGACTCGATTCCGTCGAAGTCGTCACAGCCGTTTGAACGGATGATTAACGATGAACGTGTTGCAGGTGTCCGCGAAGCAGTTCACAGACTGCCCGACATTTTGAAGCAGGTTTTATACAAAGTCTATTTCGAGGGTATGACGTATGACGAAGCCGCACGGTCGCTCGGCATACATTTGGGTACACTCAGAAGCCGTTTGAATCGTGCGTTTAAGAAACTCAATTCGTTATTGTCGGCTGAGAGAATGATGGATTGAGAGAATTTTACTACAACGTATCCGATAGATACGTTGGTTTTTATTAACAAATTTTTACAAACATAACCAATGACCGAAACACGCCGCGAGATTGAGTTTACGGGGCTGCGTGAAGCCCTCTTATCGACGAAGAAAGAGCCGTCTGTCAACCACTCTGATACCAGTAATGGCGGATGTTTGCGTGATAACTCCGATGTCGATGCTCATGCCAGTAACGATGATACACTCGATACTGACCTCGTTCCGTTATCGGCACTCTGTGGTTATTACGAAGATGAACCACCGAAGGGTTTGGCGGAACGGACTTGCCGTAACATTTGGGCGATGGTTGACGCGGAAAAATCTGCCGCGTGTGATAATGTCGAAATAGAATCAGTGCGGTTGTCGATACCGTTGAAACAAACCGATAGCCGTGTTCCCGACAGAGTTATGTTTGCGGACTCAATCGCAAAATCAATTGATGGAACAGTGTTACCGACAACAAGATTATCTGTGAAACCATCGACAAAATCTGTAACAAAGTTGGTTGACGAAATCGTTAGCGATACAAGTAATAGCGTCAATGATACCGCGAACGAAATTTTGCCGATAAAAAATACCTCGCGGGTAGTGAAGCCCGGAATTGTTGCGCGGAGTTACAACGTTACAAATGATAATGACAAAGTTACGCCAATTAAATTCCCGCCGCAAGAGAGACGAACGGTGAAAGTAGAGACGCAGACACGGCGGCAACTGAGTTTCAATTTTATGTTATCGTTGTCGCTCGGATGTATTTTAGCATTGGCAGCGTTTCCGGCTTTGTCGTTTGTAAAAGATACAGTTATCGGGTTCGTTTTCCAAAGAGTTGCACGCAACATCGGCGAAGGTTACGGACTGATAAACCAAATACAAAACGTTGCGGGAGTACCGGAGATTGTCGAGAAGCCGCAGGGTTACGACCCGAAGAAAGCAACGTGGCACGAAGTTGAATACGCAAAAAGCGAACTGCCTCCGAGTTTCAATCCGTCGTTAAATCAACTGCCGTTCAATACGGTAGCGTTAGCAATGCAAGATACGCCGCCGCCTGTGAAAATTCAACGTTCAACAACAAACGCCGTTTTAACAAGCAGCGAATTGCCGTCCGAACAGACGGAGTTAGTGAGTATACCAAGTCTGCAAAACGTTCGTACACCATCAACCGGTATCCCCGCCGAGTGGTTGCGTCAAATCAACGGCGAAAACAATCTTCTGGTAGGTTGTAGCCAAAGACCGGAAATCATATGCGGTCAAAATGTACTGATACGCGACGAACATCTATTCCTGCGTAACTACCCAATAAAAATTCTACCGATAATTTTTAATTCGTATTACTCTTCGCGCGACGCGGAGAATGAGTAAAGAAGATTGCGCCGCTACGCAGACGCAACACAACGAACACAGGACGCATATCCGTTTGAACAATTATTCAGTCGGGTATGCGTCCCGTGTTCATTTCGTAATTCGCTACTCGCACACAATATCGAACGGGCGAATTATCACTCGCCCGAACGTTACGTTTGTTCGTGTACTTTTTTACAGATTCGCAAGTCGCGGATTTTTTGCGATCATTTTTAGACGCTCCGTTCTACGTATTACTCGCAGACGCGCTCTTCTCTTTATTTCGCTTGGCTTCTCGAAACTTTCACGCCTTCGCATTTCTTTTTTGATTCCGCTTCTTTCCACCAATTTTCTGAACCGACGGACTGCGTCTTGAATCGTCTCTTTGTCTCGTAATGTTAGTTTAACCACCTAGAAAACCTGTGCCTTTCTCTACATAAGTAACGTTGTACCATTCGGTTACGGCTACTTGCCGTATGAGTTTGTCACAAAACAAACTTTCAGCCGGAATGGAAATAGAACCTACAATTATATCGACAATTTTATTTTTGTCTAGTTACCCACCAACAAATTTGCAAGAATTATAAAAATGACTCATTTGTAGAAAATAGGGTATTTAAGTGATGCAAAGACTATAACAAAGAAAAAACTGTTATGACGGTGATAACGATACAATGGATTATTCTGTAATGCGGTTTGTTGTCGTGACGATTTACTTTGTCAGATGGGGCGGGTTTTGTTGAACCTGTTAAAGTTATCGAAGTTTGCAATTTGTTTTAATAGGGAAACGGTATTACTATGTCAGATTCATTGACACGTTTGATGAAAATTGAAGAACGTCATCAGGATTTACTCAATAAACTTGATGTACTCGACCAACAGGTGTCGGATGCCTTGAAGGAATGGGATGCAAACAGGGCAAACGCGACGGCGGCGGGTATAGAGACGGTTGAGAATAGCAATGTGCTAAGCGTGTAAGTGAAGTACAATGTACCGAAAACGATTGAAAAATGTTGGTTATGTTCTGCACTTTCCAAAAATTCACAATACGATGTCACCAACTTACAACGACTTTGCAAAGTCATTTTTCACAGGTAGGTAAGGACGGGGAAGGGTAGAATACAGAAAACTATCCTTTCCTACCCTTAACTATCTGTGAAAAAACGAAAAGACATATAACCTGCCCACCAATGAATTTATGGAATAAGAAACCTTATTTTTACAAAAAAACACATCAGTAGCAATGGGCATTCACCCAAACATAATCTCATTACCTCATTGTTGCTCGCCCTAATTTTATGTGAACGATACAAAAACTTATTCTCATAAAAATTTCTAATTTTTCCGTATGGGGGCGTATTTAAGCAGTTGAGCGATCCGCGTAAGCGTCGCGGAGTTCGTCACCGTTTTGGTTCGTTATGTGTGTTGGTGTTTTTGGCTTTGATGGCTATGATAACCGAGATGGCTGTACTTGT
>JAITST010000421.1 GCA_031287585.1 Planctomycetaceae bacterium
TATTGTTTTACGGTGACTTAACAAGGATTTAGGGCATTATTTTGTTATGTTACTCGGACACAGCATTTTTTTGTGCCATTTAGTTGAAAACAAAATCCCCCACTAAAGTTTACACACCCGTTTGGAAAGGGCGTGTAAAAATAAATTGGGGATTCTATTTTCGATTACAAGCAATAATTCACCACGAAAAGACGATGGCACGAAAGGATTTTAGATTTTGTGTATTAGACTTGTTCGGTAACTTCAAAATAAATAAAATTAACAATTTACACACAATAATTTTTGACTTTTTGCCACGAATGCACGAATTTATAACGAATTATTTGTATTTATTCGTGTAATCGTGGCAAAATAAAGAGTTACCGAACAAGTTTATTTTTTGTATTAAAACAAAATCTAAAATCATAAATCTAAAATAAATTTTTCGTGTCTTCGGTATCGCCACGAGGTTTGGTTTGGCTTGTAAGTTGAAAGGAACTTATCGTGAGAATTGTTTGAGCGGCACGTAGTTAGACGACGCTTTTGTTGGGCAACCGGCAATGGGGGGATTCGTCGAGCGAACACGCAAGCCGTAATGTGAATAACGTAATTATAAATTTACTGGCGGTTCGGTCTCGTTACACTATTTTACAATCGCCGGGGCTTGACACGTGCACCGCACGGTGTTACAATTATCCGCGTTTAATGTTGACGTTTGATAAATCTACCCGTTCGTAATGGATAGCCGTTGGTGTTTTCGTTGATCAGTAAAACATATAACAACTTATAGCCGGATATAAACTATCCGATTTTTTAGAAGCGATGCCGTATAAAACGTTTTTTATTTTTTTCATTGTGATTCTCGCTGGCGGTGCCGGTTGGTTTTTAGGACAACAACACAAACCGCTCGCGACCGCAGGCGGTTCTGATGTTAACGAACGTCAAATAAAATTCTATCAATGTTCGATGGACCCGCAGATTACGTCGGATAAGCCCGGCAAGTGTACGATATGCGGTATGAATCTCGCGCCGATATATGATGACGCAAACGAAAATCAAAACGTTGACTTCATCAAACTCACCGAGTCAACAGCGTCGGTTATCGGTGTTGCTTCGACACCGGCAACTGTTGCTTCGTTACATCGAACGTTGCGGGTTACAGGTATTGTTGCCGATGATGAAACACGGCACCGCGTTTTGTCGGCTCGTGTACCGGGTCGAATCGAAAAACTATACGTCAATCAAGTTGGTATCGAAGTTATTCAGAAGCAGCCGCTCGCCGAGATTTACAGCCCTGACCTGTTGACTGCCCAACGTTTGTATCTCGAGAACTTACGTGTCGGCGGTGCGATTTCAATTTCGGAAATTGCGTCAAGTCGGGAAAAGTTACTCGCTTACGGTCTCGAAAAAGATGACATCACAAAACTTGAGCAAACTCAACAACCGAAAGAAACGTTTGCCATCCGCGCCCCGTTTGACGGCACAGTCGTTTCGCGAAAAGTGTTTGAAGGTCAGTATGTCAACGTGGACGATGAACTCTTCGAGATTGGCGACTTCGCAACGCTTTGGTTTATCTTCGATACTTACGAACGTGACTTGCCGATGTTGCGTATTAACCAGCAAGTTACTGTTACGTTGCCGTCGCTTCCGGGCGAAAATTTAACCGCACCGATTGAGTTTATCGACCCGAATCTAAATGAAATGACACGAACGGCGCGAGTAAGGGTAGTGTTGCCGAATCCGCAACGGCGTATTTTGAATCGGCAGACGGCAAACGGTCTCGTACACCTGGAAGCGGAGCCGACACTTATTATTCCCCGCAGTGCGTTGCTTTTCACGCACGACCAACCAGCGGCATACGTTGACCTCGGCGGCGGAGCGTATCAATTCCGTCAACTTGAACTCGGCAGAATCGGTGACAACGATGTTGAAATCCGCAGCGGAATCAAAGAAGGGGAAAAGGTGGTAACGCAAGCCGCTCTGTTAATCGACAGTCAATCGCAACTCGCTCATCTCGCAAACACAAAAGAGCCGGAAACGCAGAGCAATGAAACTTCCTCGTTGCCGACAAATTCAGGTATAATACCGTCAACACTTACGGCTACTTTACCAGACCAATTTATTGAAGTGATGTTCGCTATCACTTCGGCGTTGTCGTCCGACAATCTCGCGGAGTATCAAAAACAGTTACCAATTTTGTTTGAAGCGTTGAAACAAACGCCGGAAGATGTTCAAACAATACTGAAACCGTTTGCGGAAAAACTTGTTTCCGGTAAGAACTTAAAAGAAGCCCGAACACCGTTTGAGCCATTTAGTAATATGGTAGCGGATATTGTGCGTAAACAACCGCCAGCGAACAGACAGGCGAAAATTTTCCAATGTCCAATGTCGCCGGTTCTTGGTACGGCACGTTGGATACAAAAGGACAACGCCGAAACACGAAACCCGTTCTTCGGTTCCGAGATGTACAATTGCGGGGTTGAATTGCAATGAACGAAGAACCGGAAGTTCCGTTAGCGACTCACTTCCGGCTCCTTATGTTGTGTAAGCGGGTGTCTTTCCGGATGAATGGCACGAGGAGTTACAAGTAAAAAAACTGCATAATTACCACCATTGGGGTAATGCGTTATGATTCCGGGCAAGGTAACGAGAAGTGACATATTATGAGGTATGGTAATTTCAGGAATCGCTAAATTTAGCGAACTAAAGGAAGGACATTGAATAGGCACACATTGAGTTTTCATTTCATTTACCAAACTAAAACTATCGGGTTGGGAATTTTTTGCTGTACGGACATGTTGAAGTTGATTGGGATCGCCATTGACCAATTTATATGTTTCGACTTTATCAATTTTGGTAAGTTTTGTATTGCACTTTTCAAGCCGGCAAGAATCGTCTTGGAGGAGAGTTGCTTTAGATGACATTGAGAATCCTTCGTTGAATATTTGAGTGATAGGTTTATAGGTAATTATTTTTTTACCTGCAATTTCCTCTTCAACTGGTAAAACACTTGTTACAAACGGCGATTGTGTGAGGTCTTGAATACTACCTTCCTGCCCACTAAAAACAGTGATTTTCGGTGGTTGTATAACATTTGATAATGATTCAGAATAAATCATGGCAGTAAATTTTTCCGCGTTAGATTTTTCCAAAAAACGAACTTGAATTTGTGACGGTAAAGAGTGAGCGTTCGAAGAATATAGTCCCGAAGGAGTATCCTCGTACAGAGAAATTTGTGAATAAGAGATTGGTAAACCGCTCCAAGAGAGAGTCGCATTACTGGTAATCATTTTTGCAAGCGGTTCGCTGACGAAGATATAAAGATATTCGATGGAAATTTGATAGTCATAATTATTGACCGGAGCCGACTCGGTTGGAAGCGGTTCCGTTTTGGAGTTACCGCCCTGTTGTTGAGTCAGAATGAAAGTTTTTTTTCGGAGATTCGAAATGGCTTCGGCTTCAGCTTCGGTCGGTACAAGGGGCTGCAAAGTTGCAAGAACATTTTGGGGATTTGTAATCGCCGGAGTATGTTCACAGAATGGTAAATCGGCGATGAGTACAATGCCTGAGCAAATAACTACTAAAACAAAGATAATAACAAGAACTTTGCGCATAATTACACTTCCCTAAATATTGTGTAAGTAAAAAACGGAAACATCCCATTGCGCAGAATAAGAAAAACACCCACTACTGTCAAGAGCAAAATTGACAATAATTACAAAAATCCGTAAGTTCCGCTAACGCTTCACTTCCGGCTACTTTACCATATTTCACCCCTTTTTTTACAGGAGAACATATTATGAAAAAGATTTTAGTTTTTTCGTTGGCGATTTTGTTTTCGTCATCAACTATTTTTGCGCAGGAAACAGATACGCTCTTTGCCAAAGCCGACCTTGATAAGAACGGCGTATTGAGCAAAGAGGAGTTTGCGGCGTACCAACTTGACACCGTAACGTTGCCGTCGGCACTGGTACAGAGTCTTTCGGATGCTGCCGCGGCACTTGCCAAAGACGACCTTGTTGGTTACCAAAAACATCTACCCGCAATTCTCGAATCGGTAAAGCAAACAACCGGAGCGGTTCGCGCAACGTTATTGCCGCTTTCGGAGCGGCTTGTTCCCGGTACAGATTTGAAAACAGCGCGCAAACCGTTTGAACCGTTCAGCAACGCCGCCGCGAATTTCGTTCTCGCTCAACCCGCCGCGAACCGGCAGGCAAAGGTCTTTCAATGTCCCATGTCGCCGGTTCTCACCGTCGGACGCTGGATACAGAAAGACAATCCGAAGTTACAAAATCCTTTCTTCGGTTCGCAAATGCTCACCTGCGGCAGCGAAGTAAAATAAATTTTTTTGCTACGGAATACGCGAAATAACGGAAGATGACGGAAGTCGAATTTCCGTATCTTTCCGCTATTCCGTGTATTCCGTAGTTAAAAACTTGTATCAAACGACTTATGATGATAAAATTCAAATGATGTTATCAAGAGAAAGGAATTGTATAAACCGATGTCACCGACCGTTTTGATTTATCAAAAATTCCGCTTTTTCTTCAATAGCAGAGAAGAACTACGAAAACATATACACGTTCAAACGGCAGATGGTACAGCAAAATTTTGGTTAGAACCAATCGTTTGTCTTGCTGATTTCAATAACATGTCCACCAGAGACTTGAGTAACCTGATGGAAATAATCGAGGAAAGAAAAGATGAGTTCATTGATGCTTGGAACAAACACTTCAACCAATAGTGTTACAGCGATTGCTCAGACGGGCTTCTGGTTTTTGTATGAAAATAAGGAGTATTTTGTCCCGTTCAGCGATTATCCCGTTTTCAAAAGTTGTCCGATAGACACGATTTTCAATATCGAATTTACCGCCCCCAACCAAGTCCGTTGGGCGGATATTGATGTCGATATTGAAATGGATGCCCTCGCAAATCCTTCGCAGTTTCCGTTGCAATATCGTTAAATTTCCTTCGGTACAAAATGAGTTTTTTAGAATTTTTATTCCATCTGTTCGACGGTCTTTGTGATATTTTTAACCTCTCGTGGTGGATGAGCCGCACCGACGAATATCGGCGAGGCTGTTACTTGATTTTGCTTTTCCTTGTTGCCTGCTCTCTGATCGGTATTGTATTATTGTACGTTTTTCAATAAAAACCTACAAAGAGTTGGATGTTTCGCTAGCGTTTCACTTCCGGCTCTTTCACTACTAACGCTTCACTTACGACTCCTTAATATATGATAAACGCAATTATTCATTGGTCGCTTCACAACCGCTTTTTGGTCATCGCCGCGTTTGTCGGTATTTGTGCCTGGGGTGTTCACGCTCTGCGCACAACACCTGTCGATGCGATTCCTGATTTGTCGGAGAACCAAGTAATCGTCTATGCCGATTGGGCGGGACGTTCGCCGCAGGAAGTTGAAGACCAAATTACTTATCCGCTTTCGGTTTCACTACAAGGACTTGCTGGTGTCAAGACTGTCCGTGCTGCGTCGATGTTCGGCTTCTCATTTTTAACCGTTATCTTCAATGATAACGTTGAAACTTACTTTGCCCGTACCCGTGTTTTGGAGCGGCTCAATTCTCTCGGCGAACTCCTACCAAGCGACGTTACCGCCCGACTTGGTCCCGACGCAACTGGTCTCGGCTGGATTTATCAGTATTACCTGAAAACCGACAGTACCGCTCAACAAGACTTGGGGTCGTTAAGAACGTTACAAGATACTTATATTCGCTACCAACTCGCCGCTGTCCCCGGCGTGGCGGAGATTGGCAGTCTCGGCGGTTTTGTGCGGCAGTATCAGATTGAAGTTTCGTCGCTCAAATTGAAACAGTTCGACGTTACGCTCGGCGATGTGATGGATGCTGTTACCGCGAGTAATCTCAATGTCGGCGGAAAAACGCTCGAAGAAAACGGAACGGAATTTGTCGTTCGCGGTATCGGACTTATCAACGATGTTACAGATATTGAGTCGATTCCGCTTGCCCCGCGCGGCGGTATTCCGCTTTATCTAAAAGATATTGCGCAGATTCAAATCGGCGGCGATTTTCGGCGCGGTACGTTGGACGTGAACGGACAGGAAGTTGTCGGCGGAATTGTTGTGATGCGGTATGGTGAAAACGCTTACAAAGTTATTCAGGATGTTAAGAAACGTATCGCTGGTATTCAGAGCGGATTGCCGAAAGGTGTTACGATAGAACCGTTTTATGACCGTAGTGACCTCATCGGTCGGGCTATCGACACACTGAAACACGCTCTCATTGAAGAAATTCTTCTCGTTACGCTTGCTCATATTTTGTTCCTGTTCCATTTCCGTTCGATATTGATTGTTACGATACCGCTGCCAAGTGCGATTTTGATTTCGTTTATCTTAATGAACGTGTTCGGGGTTCCGTCGCACATTATGTCGCTGACTGGTATCGCAATTTCTATCGGTGTCCTCGTCGATGCGGGAATAGTGATGACAGAAAACGTGATTCGACATTGTGAAACCGCAATAGAAACAAAAAAAGATGTGAACGGTAATGGTACCGCCAATTCTATCGCTCACACTTCCCATTTAACCGCGGGTGATATTTTCGACTTAACGTTGCGTGCCAGCCAGCAAGTCGGTCGCCCGATGTTCTTTTCGATGGCGATTATCATTCTCGCTTTCGTACCGGTGTTCCTGTTGTCGGGACAAGAAGGTAAATTGTTTCATCCGCTTGCTTATACGAAAACGTTTGCCCTGATAGGTGCGGTGCTGCTTGCAGTTACCATCGTACCGGTTTTCTGTACAATTCTCGTTCGCGGTCCCTTCCGCAGTGAGGAGAAAAACGTGTTGATGAATATCTTACTCAAAATTTACGACCCCGTCCTCGATTGGGCGATTCTGCATAGTAAAACGGTACTGACTGGGGCAGCGGCTTTATTAGTTATCTCTCTTGTTCTTGCGTTTGGCTTACCAAAGTTTGTTCGAGAGATGCCCGTGTCATACACACTTGGGTTAAGCGATGCGACAGGTTTCGGCTCGGAATTTATGCCGACACTCGAAGAAGGAAGTTTGCTCTTTATGCCGGTGATGTTACCGGCAACATCGCTGTCTGAAGTGAAACGCATTATGGCTTGGCAGGACAAGGTGATGAGCGAATATCCCGAAGTCGAAATGTCCGCTGGTAAATTGGGGCGAGCCGACACCGCGACCGACCCGGCACCAGTCGAAATGATAGAAACGACCATCACGTTAAAACCGCCGTCTCAATGGCGACCCGGTATGACGAAAGAGAAAATCGTCGCTGATTTGAGTAAACTCGTTACGCAGGTTCCGGGTTACGCACCCGGATTTTTGCAACCGATAGAGAACCGCGTACTGATGACCAGTACCGGAATCCGCGCACAAGTCGGTATAAAAATTTTCGGTGACGACTTAAATTCGTTACATAAAAAGGCAATCGAAGTAGAAAAAATTGTTTCAAAAATTCCGGGTGCTGTTGGCATAGCACCGTCACGTGATCAAGGGAAGCCGTATCTCGAAATCCGTATCAACCGAAACGAGATGGGACGTTATGGTTTGCGTGCCGAAGACGTTTTGCAGTACGTCGAAATGGGACTCGGCGGAATGAACGTTACAACAACTATCAAAGGTCGTGAACGCTGGACGTTGCAAGTACGGCTTGACCGTGATGACCGCGACGACATCGAAAAAATCGGTGAAATTCTTATTCCAACGCCGAGTGAGGTGCGGATTCCGTTAGGACAAGTTACGGAAATTAAGCGGGTAATTGGTCCGAACGAAATTTCGTCCGAGAACGGACGATTGCGGACTTACGTTCAGGCAAACGTAGTTGACCGCGACTTGGGCGGGTTTGTCGAAGAAATCAAACAACACATCAAAGACCGTGTTACACTCGAATCCGGACAAACGATAGAATATAGCGGACAGTACGAAAATCAGATACACGCGAGGCGGACGCTAATGGTCGTGTTCCCAACGGTGATTCTGATTATCTTCATATTCCTTGTGATAACGTTTCACTCGATTGGTGAAGCGGCTCACGTTTTGTTGGCGGTTCCGTTTGCGTTGACGGGCGGCGTGATTTTGCAGGCGATGCTGGGCTTCAATTTCAGCGTTGCGGTTTGGGTCGGTTACATCGCTCTTTTCGGTACGGCGATTCAAACGGGAATAATTATGGTAATCTATCTCGAAGAAGCCGTACAAACAGCCCGCGAAACAAAGGGAGCGGAATTAACGCACAGTGAGTTCATCAATGCGGTGAAAGCCGGAGCCAGATTGCGGCTGCGTCCCAAATTTATGACAGTAACAACAACGGTAGCATCGTTACTGCCAATCTTTTGGAGTACGCAAACGGGCGTAGAAATTATGCAACCACTAGCCGCGCCGGTAGTTGGCGGAATGATTTCAAGTCTGTTACACATCCTAATAGTAACGCCAGTAATTTTCGCGATACTACACGGACGGAAATTAAAGAAGTGACCCACCGTAAAAAAGTAAGGACACTTAGTCACGGTAAAGATATCTTCTAAAACCCCCACTCGTCCGTTTTTCTAGTCCCCTGATTTTGCGGAGGGGCGTTTTTTGCGGGGGATTTTTTTTGAAGTTCCATTTGTTCGCGTAGGTAATCTTCTATATCCTTATTTCTATTTGATATTTTCTTCGCCTTGTCGAGCGGAGTATCACCAGTTCTATCTTTTGCGTTCACGTCCGCACCGCTATCAACGAGAAACCGGGCAAATTTAATATCACGACCGTTATCCAACACTAACCGATGGAGCGGAGTTCTGCCAGTATTGTCTGTTGCATCCACTTTTGCCCCGTTAGCAATGAGAAATCTGGCAACAGCGATATCACCATCTCTTGCCGCTCGGTGAAGTAACGTCTCGCCATTTTGTTTATGCTTATCGACTACGGCACGTTTTACATCTGTCAACATTGTAAAGTCATAATCACCAAATTTCTTACCAAAAGCGATTATCGCTTGACTCTCTTGGGTGTTAAAACCTTGTAATGCGTCGCGTCTGGTATCGGCTTTTGGGCGAGCCGCCGATCAACCTCCAACTGCTTTTCACCGGGACCGCGAAGACCAACGCCGCCGACACCTTGCCGTTCGAGGTGCGTCCACATTCGCTTCAATCGCGGCAGCGAGTATTCGAGTTGAGCGAGTTCGACGGCTAATCGGGCTTCGTTTGTTTTTGCTCGCGACGCAAAAATATCGAGAATCAATTCGGTGCGGTCAATCACTTTCACATTCAGCGTTTCTTCGAGATGCTTTGTTTGACTCGGAGCAAGATCGTTGTCAAAAATAACGAGATCGGCATCGTTTGCTTCGGCGAGCATTTTGAGTTCTTCGAGTTTTCCGCTGCCGATATACGTTGCTCCTCCCGGTTTGTTGCGGCGTTGCGTAATCTGTCCGAGAACATTGACTCCGGCGGCTTCGGCGAGACCGGCAAGTTCGTCGAGCGGCGCGACACCTGTTCCCTGACCGGCAAGATAGACCCCCACCAAAACCGCAGATTCCTGTGCAACACTATCCGTTCGTGCAAGCGTTTGTTTCATATTTTGAAGTTTGCCTTTTTGGGTTGCGTAAATGGCGTGTTACGAGTATTGCTAGCAAGGATACTTGACCTGCTAACAAGAAATAGGACGGTTAATGCCTGCGGCGTATTGCATCGTTCGCAGGACAACGTGAGTTTTTTAGGCATTGCACAAAAGCAAATGATCTTTATCGTAATAACTCGACAAAACACCGTAGCCTCAATCGCGATGATACGTTTTTTATTTGTTTGCTTTCGTACTTGACTATTCCTCAATGAGTTGCTCTCCAGCATTGCTCATCTCCGCTTCATCAAGTTGGACTATTGTACACAGCATTTCTTATCAGTCAATCCTTTTGCAAAGTATTCGTTCCAAACTTCATTCGGTCTTCGATAATTCAACGTTTGATGACAGCGTTTGCAGTTATGATATCCCGTAGCCACTTAAAAAACTGGTATTTTCTAATTTTATTGGAAGTGTTATACTACTTCAATGGAGGCCGTGATGGACGACTACCGATTACCAGACAACGAGATTTTTGCACTGAAACGGCTTCACAAGACGCTGAAAGTCAAACGTGAAGCCGATAAGGTGAAAGCAGTTTATCTTCTCGGCTCCGGCTGGGCAGTGAAGTTGACAGCCGAAGTCCTCGACCTCGATGAACAAACTGTCCGCCAGTACTTTCTCGACTATAAAAGTCAAGACAGAAAAAATCGGCGACAGAACCAGCGGGTTACACTTCAGTACACCGGCAAAGAATCGTCCCTGACCAACGAGCAAGAACAAGAATTGATTCAGCATCTTGACGAAAATCTTTATCAGCGCAGTCAAGACGTTATTTTGTACATTAAGAAAAAATACAAAGTCCACTACTCGCCGAGCGGCGTGAAAAAACTGCTTCATCGTCTTGGTTTTTCGTACAAGAAGCCGAAAGTTGTTCCCGGCAAACTCGATCCTCATTTGCAGGATTTGTTTTTGCGTAAGTACCGCAGAATACTGAAAACCAAGGGTGAAAATGATGTCGTCTTGTTTGCTGATGCAGTTCATCCGACGTATCAGATGGCGGCATCTTATGGTTGGATTCGAAAAGGAACCGAGAAAGAGTTCAAGGCGAACAGCGGTCGTGAACGAATCAATATCAACGGAGCGATTAACATTT
This sequence comes from Planctomycetaceae bacterium, assembly GCA_031287585.1. Taxonomy (GTDB): domain Bacteria; phylum Planctomycetota; class Planctomycetia; order Pirellulales; family Thermoguttaceae; genus UBA8133. Next base: position 10,671 of record JAITST010000421.1, read on the forward strand.
GATTCGTTGCAGATGACGGTTGATTTTTCAGAGAGTATCAATAGTGCCTCGACGATTCGGTTATTGGAGAAGTTGGAGCGATTGTATCCTTTGGCGGAGAAGATACACGTCATTTTGGACAATGCGAAGTATTACCATAGTCATGAAGTTCGGGATTGGTTGGCGCGACATAAGAAGATCAAATTACACTTTTTACCGGGTTATAGTCCAAATCTCAACTTGATCGAGCGGCTTTGGAAGTTTTTCAACGAGAAGGTTCGGAACAATCGGTATTACGCTTCTTTTAAGGAATTTACGGAAGCGTGTCAGAGTTTCTTTCGTTGCCGAAAGAAATGGACGGAAGAACTACGCTCCCGAATCACACAAAACTTTCACCAATTCAATGCCAATGTTTCAAGGAATTAGGGTATAAAGTTATTGTAAAAAACTGGTTTTGACTTAAAAAGCGTCCGATACTATGATACGCGGCGGTATTCGCCGCTGTTTTCATTTCAGGTACGCAACAACGAGCTTCCTTCATTTCTGAAGGAAATCCGTTTGTAAAAACGATACCTATCTCACGGGGACTTTCGTCCCTGTTTCTTTTTCAATGCTGCCGTTTCAACGTGTTACCGTTGCGGCTTCACTTTCTAAAACTTCCACACACCCGTTGCGGAAACCGACAGGTCGCCGTAATGTTCGGAGAACAAGTAGCCGACATCGCCCCGCAAGGATACCGCTCACCGCGTCCAACTATAGCCGAGACCAATGTCTCCCGCGTTATGGTCGGTCATCTTCGTTGCCATCAACGCCGAAGCCGGTGAACCCGTCATCTACGTAAGCTCGCACTAATCTCGTTGGATTTCATCAAGCAAAGAGGACTCGCCAAATTCGTCTTTGTATGTGTCTTCGCACTTTTCAACCCAATTACTATGAGTTACCTCAACATCTTTATCACTAGGTGGCTTAACTCCGTCCATACTTACGGAGGCGGAGGATGCCCAATGCTGCAAAACATTTTTTTATTATAGTCGGCTGCGAATCATCTTGCTGTAATTTGGAAAGCAAAATGGAATTATTCGGATTTGACATTGACTTTTGTGAAAAATAAATTGTTGGAAAATTGAACGGAAATAAACAATTCTCCCTCTACTTAACACAAGAAACGCAATCTATTTTGACGGAAATTGACCATTTCGCCTTAAAAACGGCAGGTAAAAAAATTGGCAACTGTAAAAACTTCGTAATCTATTTTTGCGATTCTCTATCTATTCGTTTGTCGATTTCGTCAAAATTGTCATAAACGATGTTTGACCGGCTGCGGTGCCGTTCCCTGCCGGATTGACGGTGATTTTGATACTCTTTCCATTGTTTCGTCATTCTGACTGCCGCTGATGTACAACCATTGCCGATTGTCTTTTCAATGTTTGATGAATTGACTGCAATTCTTTCAAGACCTCGTCGTTTGTTTTGGCGAGTTGAAGAAGGATTTCCTCTGAAATTGGCGAAGGTTGATGCTGCATTGTTGTCCAAGTCGTACCGATTTATGCTAAAATAGCTGATACAGTAAAAAGGGCGTTGATCTTTACCGCCACCTTCGCTTCGCCAAAAGCACACAAGACGGACAGACCACGCCCGATTTCTCGGACGGTGATGACTGTCGCTCTTGTGATTCAAGTTTGGCGAAATGAAGGCGAGCGATTATTACTTAACCGATTGTTTTATTGTGTACTACGTTTGTTTGATAAAATGTTGATTTGTGATTACTATTTTGCCGCACCATCGGCGACATAATTTTCCATAATGTTATCATTTTCACGGTCAAGTGTAAAGTAGTAAAAAGTGCAACACAAAAACAAGTTCGGTTGGCGCGCCAACTGGACTTGTTTTAGACGGGATTATGAGGAAAATAAAAACCCGCAGCGCAAGCAAGGGGTTTAGCACATTGCCCTCGCTTGCGCTTCGGGCTTTTATTTGTGCCTACCTCAAAACGCCGATTTCAAACTTGCTGTTGGACTGAAACGCCGGATAGTTTTCATTTACGAAATATGGTACACTGGATACGTTCCGGTCGGTTGGCGCAATTTTTTTCTTTTTGCGCCAACCGAAGTTGGTAAAACCAAATACAATAAATTGATTGGCGGCGGCTTGACCTCGTTAATATTCTGACAACAAATATAATGCAAACACAGCGTTGTGAATGGTGCGGCGATGACTCGCTGTATGTGAAGTATCACGATGAAGAATGGGGAAAACCTGTTCACGATGACCGCGTGATGTTCGAGTTCCTGCTTCTCGAAAACGCTCAAGCCGGTTTGAGTTGGATTACGATTCTCCGCAAACGAGAGAATTACCGGAAAGCGTTTGCCCGATTCGACCCGAAAAAAGTGGCGAAGTTCACCGAGAAAGATGTGGAACGTCTGATGAACGATGCGGGTATTGTCCGCAACCGTCTCAAAATCACTGCGGCGATTCGCAACGCACAACTCTTTTTAGACATTCAAAAAGAATTCGGTTCGTTCAGTGCTTATCTTTGGGGATTCTTGCCGGACGGTAAGCCGGTCGTCAATCATCACAAATCGTGGAAAGATATTCCGCCGACTTCCGAACTTTCGGATCGAATCTCTGCGGATATGAGAAAACGCGGCTTCAAATTTTTCGGTTCGACAATCTGTTATGCTCATCTTCAAGCGACCGGTTTGGTCGATGACCATATTGAGAGTTGCCCCTGCAAGCGGTATAATGGTTAGCACAATGCGAACAGAATACGATACGATGGGAGCCGTTGAAGTTCCCGATGATGCTTATTACGGAGCGCAAACGCAGCGGGCGGTTGAAAACTTTCCGATTAGCGGCAAACCGTTGCCGCCGGAGTTGATTCACGCTCTCGGTCTTGTCAAATGGGCGGCGGCGAAAGCCAACGAAGAACTCGGTCTGTTTGTAAAATGTGCCAAGCCGCTGACGAAAAAACAGATTGAAGCGTTGCAAACAGCGGCGTTGGAAGTTGCCGAAGGAAAATTCGATGACCAATTTCCGGTTGATGTTTTTCAAACCGGAAGCGGCACGTCAACCAATATGAACGCCAACGAAGTGATTGCGAGGCGTGCGAATGAATTAGCGGCGAGTGAAGACATCCACCCTAACGATCACGTCAATATGGGGCAAAGCACCAACGATATTTTTCCGACAGCAATTCACGTCGCGGTGGTTGAATTGATTACGAGTCAATTGATCCCGGCTCTGCACAAGGCAGATGCTGTTCTTCTTGAAAAAGCAGCCGCTTGGTGTGAAATTCTAAAAATTGGACGGACACATCTTGCCGACGCAACACCACTCACTCTTGGGCAAGAAATCAGAGGATTGGCTCACCAATTCGTATGTGCAACCTGTGCGGCTAATGATGCGGTTGAATCTCTTTGTGAACTTCCAGCAGGTGGTACGGCAGTTGGTACAGGTATCAATACTCATCCTCAATTTGGTCGATGTCTTGCAAAAATTCTTTGCGAGTGTACTGGGTTTGTATGTTTTAGACAAACGTCCGATCATTTTGCATCAAATGCTCAACGTGACGGACTCGTTGCTGCTCATGCAAATATCAAAAGCATTGCCGTAACGCTAATGAACATCGCCAACAATATCCGCTGGCTCGGTTCGGGACCGCGTTGCGGGTTTTACGAAATCATCATTCCCGATTTGCAGCCCGGCAGTTCGATTATGCCCGGCAAAGTCAATCCGGTGCTGTGCGAAGCGTTGATGCAAGTTTGCGCGAAAGTGATCGGCAACGACGCAACGATAACGACCTGCGGAATGGTCGGCGGACAGTTCCAACTCAACGTGATGATGCCGGTGATGGCGGACGTTGCGATTGAAAGCGTTAAAATCTTGTCCAACGCTCTCAACGTTTTCACGGAGAAATGTCTCAAAGGATTGGAAGCGAACGAAGCAAAATGCCGTGAAGGAGTTGAAAAAAGTCTTTCGATGGCAACGGCGTTGAATCCGTACATCGGTTACGAAAAAGCGGCGGCGATTGCCAAAGAAGCGTTCAAGACCGGAAAGACCGTGCGCGAAGTTTGTCTCGAACAAAATATTTTTCCGCCGGACAAACTCGCCGAAATTCTCGACCCGATGAAAATGACGGGCAATGAATAATGATATTGATAAGCCGTTATCGGTCAAATTTTTTCCGGTTGGCGCGCCAACTGGAATCAATCACAGTTTATTGTCCGAATAGCAAGATCAGTCTCTTTTGCAATGTTCCACCGCTTCCGCGTGCAGCACTGTCGATGATTTTTCCATCCTTCCCGACAAGCAACATTGTCGGTACGCCGGGGATTTTGTAAAATTGACTTTGCGGCTTGCCGCCTGCTTTTTCGGTCAGTGTTTCCGAAACGATGATCCAAGGAAGTTTTTCCTTTTTGACAAAATCTGTTACCGTTTTCACCGGATCATCTTCGCGTTGCCAAACATACACCGAAACAATCTCCAACCCCTTATCGTGATACTTCTCGTATGCTTTGAGCATTCCGGGAACTTCGCGTTGGCACGGACCGCACCACGTTGACGTGAACTTGACCAATACGATTTTGCCCCGCAACGAATCCCAGTCAAAATCTTTACCGTCAATCGTTTTGCCGTACAGTTTCAACTCCGCGCCAACCGACCTTCGCAAAATCGCATCGAATCGGTCAAGAATTGTTTGCTTCTCGTTTTGCGGCAACAAACACTCGTCAGAGTTGAGAAAGTTCGTCAATTCCTCTTTCGTGTTTGTTATCAACTGCTCACTTTTATTTCCCGCAAAATCCAGAACCAACTCCAAGATGGATTCGGCTGAAATTCCCGAATCTTTTGGATTGTTGTTGACAAAATTTTTGGCATCTTTTTTCAGTTGAGTAAATTGTTGAGTGAACTGTTCTTCGGAAAAATGACCAAAGCGCAACAAAAAACGCTGCCAGTCGAGCTCTCGCATCTTTTTTTGCCCGATCAGTTTCGGAAATTTGCCGGTCTTTTCAATTTCCGCATAAATTTCTTTCAACCGCCGACTTGCAGCCGTTTCAAACTGTTGTTCAAATTGCTGATAAAGCGGCGCAACCTTGTAAAGATCGTCAAAATCTTCGTTCGTCATACCGGTTTCTTTTGCTCTCTTCGCGAAAAATCGTGCCTTTTCTGAATCGTCCAGCCGGCGACATCCTTCAAGGAGAGTTTGATAAGCGGTTTGTTTTTCTTCGTCGTTTTTCGCAATTTGAAGCATTTTCTCACCGGCGGCAACATTGAAATTGCCAAATTTTTCGAGCAGGGCAGCGGCGTTTTCCGATGTCTGATCAATAGGTGTTGCGGTCGCGAAAAAATCCTTCTCGGATTTTCCGACCGCCTTTTTGAGTTCCGCGACAGTATTTGCCGACTGAATCTGCGGCGGAATGTCGGCTGCCGAAAGCGATCCGGCAACGAAAAACAGAACGGCAACGAATGTGATAGAAATCTTGCCCATTTTGATCCCTTTTCCTTTCTTGTAGGAGTAATGACTGTCCAGATTGTAACAGTTTTTTGAAGAAAAGAAAGAATGATATTGAAATTTTTTCAGTCCGGCTGCAAGTTTTTTTCTAAAGGGCATTTCTAAAAACCTCAATTTTAACCGCAGAGTTCGCAGAGAAACGCAGAGATTTTATTTTGAAAATCTTTTGTAATGATTCATAATAGAATAAATTACAAAAAAATACTCCTCCGCGATTCTTTGCGTCCTCCGCGTTAAAAAAGAGTTTTTAGAGATTCCCTAAACAAATTGCGTCTCGGTTGGCGCAACTTTTGGTACAAATCACTGCGCCAACCGGACTGTTTTTCGTCCATTTCTAAAACCAGCGGAAGATAATATTTTTTTCGACAAACGCAATCAACTCGTAAAACAAAACGTAGCCGAGCGGTTTCGTGCCGCAATCAATCCGCGATTGACATTCCGCACCCGGTCGCAAAACGTTCGGCAGCGATTCCTGATCCTCAACCGCGACCTTGATCAAAACCGTATTCAAACCGCTGTTCGCGTTACTCGCACTGCCCGTGTCCGTGCGGACTTCCGCCCGGTCGTGGATTTCCGTAATCTTGCCGTAGTATTTTTTCGACGGATCAGTCGCCAAAATAAATTCAACATTCGGCGAACCATTCATATAACCGATCCGCTTTTCCGGCATCGCCAATTCAAGTTGCCACGCGCCCGTTAAATCAGCAACCTCCAAAATATATTGCATCCTGCTGATCGGACGCTTTTCGGTCAGCCGCTGCCGGATGTCCCACGAAACAACCACGCCGTCAATCGGCGACGTAATAAATAAGTTCGGCTTTTCCTGCGTTTCAAACACGTCAATCTTTTGCTGAATCGTTTCGAGTTTGATTTTCGCTCTCTCCATTTGTCCGGTCAGGTCGGCTTTCTCATAATCGGAGAGCCGGCGATCCTGATCCTGCAACTTTCGGGTCAAAGACGCAATCTGTTCCGTTACTTCCTGCTGCTCGCCGTGCAGTTGAGCGTCGGTCGAGTCAAGTTGCGACGAACGCAGTTCCACAAGCGTTGTCCCGCGATACGCAACGCCGTCCGCGCCAACCGACGGTCCCTGCACCGGCGAATGATGCTCCACAAATAATTGCTTCACTTCGGCATCAAGCGGCGAATAGATTTTTTGACGAATCACCGGTTCAAGTGTGCCGCTGCAATAAATCTGAAATTTCCAAGGAAGAAAAACGAGAACGCCGATTAACGCAATCAACAATATCAAAACCAACGCCGTGATCGGCACGTTGCGGGCAGCAACCAAGATTTTTGACTTGCCGAGAAATTTCCAAAGCGGCATCAGAAAAACGCTGTGATGTTCCAAAGCGTTACCGAGCGCCAACCGAGAATGTTCGACAACCGTGTCAAGCCGATTTTTCAAAACGTTGATATGACTGGAATCTTCAATCTGCTCAACAATCAACGCTCCAAACGGCTTTTCCGGTTTTCGGCGGCGTGTTTTCGTATCGTGTTCCTCTTTCGTTTGACGCGCGAGCGGATAGACCGCAATCATTTTGCAATGCGATTCATCGACATAATTCTCGATTGCCGACTCAATTTGCGGAGCGAAATCGGAAGTATCGCCGGTGTACCAAATTGTCTCTTCGGCTTTGACAACCGCACTCGCCAATTTGCCGAGAAGCCGCACCGTTGTCGAACGCTTATCGACAATATCCTGACCGCTTACCGCAGCGATTCGGCATTTTCCGCCGCGCCGAAGTGCCACGCTGACACGGTCGCATTCCAGCAGCCGACG
>JAITST010000425.1 GCA_031287585.1 Planctomycetaceae bacterium
TATTGTTTTACGGTGACTTAACAAGGATTTAGGGCATTATTTTGTTATGTTACTCGGACACAGCATTTTTTGTGCCATTTAGTTGAAAACAAAATCCCCCACTAAAGTTTACACACCCGTAGTTGCGGAACAAGTCTATTATTGAAAATAAGTATTGTCCGTGCTATACTGTGTCGCGGAGTCGGACATTATGTTTCCGAACAAGTTTGATAAAATCTGAAATCCCCCTTTTACACATTACACTCAATTGACAAAAGACTTTTGGCTCGCACCGCTTTTTATTGTGGTTGTTTTTTCTGTTGTTTATCTCGGATTTCTCGGCGGGAGTTATCTTTGGGACTGGGACGAGACCGTTTACGCGGCGGCTGGTAAGCAGATGTTTGAACGCGGCGACTGGGTTGTGCCGATTGTCACCGCGAAGTCCGACGGTTCTTACTTCTACGGCGACAAACCAATTATGATGTATTGGGGAATGATTGTCTCGTTTCATATTTTCGGCGTGAACGAGTTCGCGGCTCGCTTTCCGTCGGCGTTTTTCGGTACGCTCTCACTCGTCCTCGTTTACTTTCTCGTGCGGCGGATAATGAATAGCCGCGTCGCGTTTATTACCGCGTGTTGTCTCGGAAGTGCCGTGTTTTACGGTGTCGAATCCCGCTCGGTGACAACCGACGCAACACTTATGTTCTGGACAACCGCCGCTACACTTTGTTACGTCATCGGAGTTTTCAAACCTAACCGTACAACAAACGCAACTAACAGCAGCGTTCAAACTACACAACGTACATTCTTCCCGACATCGTATCCGCTCTGTCTGTTGTTGTACTTTTGTCTCGGTATGTCGTTTCTTTGCAAGGGACCGGTTGGTGTCGTTTTGCCGATGGCAGTTATCGGAATGTTTATGCTCATCAAACGTCTGCCGCCGCGTGATTGGTTACTAACTCCGCCAAAGCGTTCGCCTGTCAGCGTGTTCGTTCGTTCGTCAAGCGATACCATTGTTACGATGTTACGTCCGTTTAATCCAATTCATTTTGCTAAAACGGTTTGGGCGATGCGACCGTTGACCGCGATTGTGGTTATGTTTCTCGCCGCGGCACCTTGGTACTTGCTCGTTCACCACCAAACCGGCGGCGTTTGGACTTCGTTTTTTTTCGGTGAACACAACTTCGGACGTGCGACGGTTGCGATGGAAGGGCATAGTTATCCGCTCGATTATTTGTGGTACTATCCGTTGTCGCTGCTTTGTATCACGTTTCCCGCGTCGATTTTTTTTGTGCCGTCGCTGCTCGATATGGGGCGGCGTATGTGGCTCGGAACGCCGTTTCGCGACGGCTACATCTTTGCGGCGTGTTGGGCGTTAGTCTATGTCGGCGTGTTCAGTGTTGTCGGAACGAAGATGCCGAACTACGTTTTTCTCGGCGGTACAGGTGCGATGATTATTTACGCGGCGTTCATCGAACATTGGTTGCGTCACGACGAACTGGCGAACAAGTGTTGGTTTAACGTTGCGTTTGCGGTGCTGACGGTAGTCGGCGTTGTGACAGCGATTGCGTTACATTTCCTCATCGCACTTTTCGCAAAGGGCGACTACGTGCTTTACGTAGTACCGGCTTACGTTATCGTGACCGGAATCACACTGATTATAGTCGTCAACACCGCCAAGAATCGGAATATCATCGCGATAACAATGTTTCTCGCGGCAACGTTACTTTCGGTTCTGATTCTGCAATTCGGAGCGGTAACAATCTCGAAACATCAGGACTACAAGAAGATGTTTGCGGCGGTAGATGCGGAGTGTAAAGAGCCGGTCTATTGCAGTTTCGGACAGTTTGAACCGAGTTGGGTTTTTTATAGTAATCAACAGATAGTTCGCTACGACGCGGACGAAATGCCGCAACTGCACAAGTTCCTGTCAGAACACAAAAACAACGGCTACATAATCACGTCACGCAACAAGTACGAACAATACTTAACTACGGAATTTGGCGACACGCTGCGAGAAGTGACAACTGTCCCATACTTCCTGAAACTGGAAAAGACAAAAGACAATGCAGCATTAGGGATGAAACAACGCGAGTTGGTTGTGTTGAAAAAGATGTAAGCGTTTGCGGAGTATTTTTTCACATTGAGATATGAAAACTTCTAATAACTTCACTTAACGCCGCCGAACAGGGCTGTCCGGTGGCGGCGGCGTGCTTACAAACTGCTCCAACAGCGCACGGCATCAACGCACAAGATAACTTTATGCGTTTTTTTCGCCTAGCGGCTTTCTGCCAGTTTTAACTTTCCGCTGTGGTTTTGTTTTTTTCGGCATAATAGTTTTTTCTCCATTCTTCGTGAGCCGCGACTGCTCTCCCTGTTCTTTCCCAAACGAATTTTATTTGTTCTTCACGCGGTAAATCCTTTATTTCGTTGTAGAGTTCGTCACGGATTTTGCGTACCATTTCTACCGGGTCAATTTCGTAAATCATTTTATTTCTCCTACAAAAAGGGTTGGCGGGGTTATCATAATTATTGACAAGTTATTGACTTTGTTATACATATTAACACGGGTTATCGTTTTGTCGTTCGACAAATGTCTCATATTCCAACTTACAACGTAATCACAATGAGCCACAACTGCATACGCGATGTGTCGTAAATCCTGAAAATGCGATTCGGTCAGAACGCCTTCAATGACGTATATCCACGCTAGGTTTTCCGCTTCTTTGTTTCTTTCAATTTTAGTCGTTTTCAACAATTCTAACCGCTTGTAAATTTCCGTTTTCTTTTCATTATCTGCTTTTGTCAATTCGTCATCTAAAACAGACGATAAAATAATTTCATAATTGTCTGACTCGCGGGTTGTTTTTTCAAAAAACTTTTTTGTTATTATTCCGCGTTCGGAATCGTCAAGCATTGACACAACCGACGTATCTAAATAAATTCTTGTCTTTCTCATTTTAATATCTCGCATTGTGAAGCCCTTTTAGTGCTAGTTATTCTAGTGCCGCTGAGCGCGTTTGGTCTGTATCGGTAGCGTACTTGCCTGGTCGTTCCAACAGTGACGGCATCAACGCACAAGACAACTTTATGCGTTTTTTTCGCCTAATGGCTTTCTACCGACTTTAACTTTCCGCTGTGGTTTTGTTTTTTTCGGCATAATAGTTTTTTCTCCATTCTTCGTGTGCGGCAATTGCTCTGTCGCTTCGTTCTGATATTGCCTTTTTTTGCTCTTCGCGTGATAAGTCCTTTATTTCGTTCCAGTGCTTTTCACGCATTTCCCGTATCTGTTGCACTACATCAATTTCGTCAATCATTTTACTCTCCTAAAAAGATGGTTGGTGGTGTTATCATAACTATCGGATAGTTATTATTTTTATTGTAATTGTTCACACGGTTTATCGTTCTAACGTTTGACAAGTGTTTCATATTCCAACTTACGACATAATCACAACGACTAGTCACAGCATACGCAATGTGCCGTAAATCGTCAATGTGTGTATCTGTCAAAACATCTTCGATTACGTATATCCACGCTAGGTTTTCCGCTTCGTCATTTTTTCCGATATTGATTTTTGGCAATAACTCCAAACGTTGATAAATTTTCACTTTTTTTTCCGGCTCTGGCGTTATTAAAATTTCTTCTTCCAGTACCGGCGAAACAATAATTTCGTAGTTATCAGGTTCGCGTTCAATAATTTCAAAAAACTTTTTTGTTATTATTCCGCGTTCGGAATCGTCGAACATTGACACAACCGACGTATCTAAATAAATTCTTGTCTTTCTCATTGGTTTTTCCTTTATTCATCCCGTCGAGGTATCTAGTTTGTGTTGTTGAAAATCGAACAACGTGTTCAATTTTTCTGCCCACGTTATCGCATATTTTCTTCGTTTTGTCAATCCCTTTTTGAATGCAATAATTCACCACTAATTTTTACACACCATTGTCTCTTGACGGCAAGCGTCACTCATTACAAAGTACATCAGTTTACGGTATAATAAACCCGTTCTGAAACTATAACCATCAATGAAACATAGGAAGATTTCATCCACTTCATACGGAAATTTATTATGCGAAAACCTATTTACACGTTACTTATTATCGTTTCCGCCTCACTAATTTTGGGACGGATTGCCGCCGTTGACCGTGTTGACAATCAGATGCTTACGAATGTTCGGCGGGCGGAGATTCCAAAACGGTTGGCGGATAAACGCGAGCGGCTTGAGACGCAAGGTGCTAATCCGGCGGCTATTGACGCGGAGATGGAGCGGACACGCGCCGCTCTTGAACGTGAGGCATCGCTTGGCTCGCCTATGTTTTGCGCGAACGACCGCAGCCGCTGGTGTGCTATTCGCGCGTTGGTTGAACCGGATAAACGTGTTGTTCGTGAAGTTCAAAACGCGGACGGTTCAACCCGGCGGGTTTATGTTTGGTACGCTATCGACAACGTTCAAACTGAAAAGGGGTGGGATACGATTGATATGGTTAAACATAAGTTGCCCGGCGATATTAAGGGTGACGGGTACTTGTATTCCAGCAAACCGCCGCTGCTTGTTACGTTAATGGCGATTCCGTATTACGCGATTTATCACGGGTCAGGCGGACGCTTGTCGCTTGGTAATGAGCAATATCTGGTCGTTCGTGTTATGATTGTACTCATCAACTTGTTACCGCTTATTGTTTCGTGGGTGTTGCTCTCGCGGCTTGTTGAGCGGTTCGGTACAACCGACTGGGGACGAATTTTTACCGTCGCGGCGTTTTGCTTCGGTACGTTTGCGTCAACGTTTTCGGTAACGATAAACAATCACGTACCGGCTTATGTTTGTACGGTGTTTGCGATTTACTCGGCAATACGGCTGCTCGACGGAACACGGCACCGGTATCGTCACGCGGTTTCGGTTGGTTTGTTTGGGTCGCTGCTTGTTGCGTGTGAGTTACCGGCGGCGTTATTCGCGGCGGCGGTTGTTGCGTACTTGTTGATTCGGCAAACGCGGGTGACAGCGGCGTTGACGGTGCCGGTTTGTGTTGCGGTTGCGGCGGCGTTTCTTGGGACGAATTACGCTGCACATCATACGGTTGTGCCGCCGTATACGTTCAAGGGCGGCGAGACGAATTGGTATTCTTATACGTATGAACGCGAGGGAAAGGTACGGCAGAGTTACTGGGATAACCCGGTTGGGATGGATATTGGTGAGGAATCGATTCGACGTTACTCGTTCCATTCGACAGTCGGACATCACGGGATTTTTTCGTTGACACCGATTTGGTTGTTGAGTTTTATTGGCGGCGCGTGTTGGTCACTAGGGCGGCGCGTCGGCAACGTTGAACAACAGCGTTTGTTACGGGATTTGGTAACGCTTACGATTGTACTGTCGGTAGTAATTTTCGTATTCTATATGCGTCAGGGACAGGGTGAACGGAATTACGGCGGAGTAGTGAGCGGGTTGAGGTGGACATTTTGGCTAATGCCGCTTTGGATACTGATGATGATTCCGGCGAGTGATATGCTCTCGAAGTACCGTGTCGGGCGAACTTCCGCGTACTTGTGTGTCGCGGCATCGTGCTTTTCCGCCGCGTATCCGGTTTGGAATCCGTGGACTATGCCGTGGCTTTATAATTTATTATTTTACTACGGGTTTAGCGTGATATGATTTTGTTGGTAACAGATACTTAACACGATTGCCGGAAGACCATAAACGTGATACAATGAATCACGTCGCCGAACAACGCCAGTTCTATAGCGTGGTACATTGGCGGCTATTTGTTTTATCAAAAACCGTTTACAATTTTATGGTAACTTCATCCGCGACTAATATCGAGCCCCTCGATGACCCTGACGTTATGCTTATGATAGCGGTTGGTAATGATGATGCGTATGCGTTTGAGGAAATCGTGCAGCGTTATCAATCGCGGTTGTTTGGGATTCTGCGTCATTTGATTGGCGATATTGATTTGGCGGAAGACTTGACGCAGGAGGTTTTTCTGCGTGTTTATCGTTACCGGAAACAGTATCAGCCCGGTTCAAAGTTTTCGTCGTGGATTTTTACCATTGCCAACAATGTTGCCCTAAACGCTATCCGCACGAAACGCCGTCACCCCGAATCGCAGTTTGCGGAGTCGCGTAACAACAGCAGCGATTCAACGTGGTCGGTAGCCGACATAATCCAAGCCGCCAGCAGCACGATACCGGCACGCGCACTTGATAAGTTGGAAATGAAGGAGATGGTCAAATTGGCAATCGAATCACTGAACGAACGTCAACGGATGGCGGTATTGCTGAACAAGTTTGAGGGTATGAGTTACGACGAAATCGCTAATGTAATGCAAATGACCCAACAGGGTGTAAAGTCGCTGCTATGCCGTGCGAGAATGAACTTGAAGGAACTATTGCAACCGTATCTGGATAACGGTCTCATACCGAAGTAGAGATAGGGAATGCCAGTCTCCGCTGGCTGAAGCCGACGGCAAATAACCGTAGACTAAAGTCTACGGTTAATAAAGTGTAGTCGCTAGCGCGACTTAATTCTTACGACTCTTTGCCCCGCAAGGGGCTAAATCTCGATAACCCCGTGCGCTAGCA
>JAITST010000034.1 GCA_031287585.1 Planctomycetaceae bacterium
TGAGTGACTCATTGTTTGGGGGATTGGTAAGTGGATAAAAAATGTGGACAAAAAAACGTGCGAAGTATTCTATCACTTTTTCGACGCGGGGCAAGAGGGGTTTTTAGAAATTGCCATAAGGAATTGAGGTAGTAATATCAGTCGGTATTTGAGTTTGAAAAAGTTGGGCAGAGTGGATTAGCGGGGAGATACTCCGTTTTGACGGCACAAATTAGCCGTCAAAACGGATAAAAATAAAATACCAGCAACCGAAATGTGTGAAAAAATTCATCCCCCTATTGCGTTTTTTTTTTGATAGAATTTAGTGTTATTAGAGGTACCCCTGTGTGAAGCAAGACGCAATAGCAAGCGGTAACGGAGTACCGCCTTTGCTCATAAAGTTAATAATAACAATTACGTAATGTTATAATGCAGGTAGTTTTGTGATATTATGCGTAGAATGGTGTGATTACTTGGAAAACTTTTGGTAAATTCCTTAAATTATTTCGCAAAATTGGGGAAAATTTGGTATATTTTATGTGGTTTCCCCGTACAAACGTTCACAAATTTTTTGCGTTGCGCGTAAAACTGAAATTAACAGGTCAGGTAATGTTTGAAGGTTTTGCGTGCGGCACACCTGCGGCGGCGGTTCCCTATATAATAATATCAATTAACCCTAACCAAACAAAATTTACCGTGTTTTACGTCACTCTCCCCAAACAACTTGACAACTGTCACGTCTGTACATCGGCGAATGCCGTGTTGCGTGCGTTGCCGTTATCGCGTGTCTCGGCGCGGGGAGGTGGAATATGATTTACGACAACCATCACCCGCAGTTGGAAGATTTTTACCGGTCTTATATCGGACACCGGAATACTGCGGTGTTTCTCAAGCAGGTTTCCGAGAAATACACACAGCCGACTTTGTTGCGGCTCGCTATCAGTGGTTCCGTTGGAACTCGTCGCGGCGTATTGACCGCACTGACGTTCATCGGCGATTACGAAGCAAACGACACTTTCGGTAGGTTGTTGTACGACCAAGACTTCGGTGTTCGTTCACTCGCGGAATACGGTATCAAAAACATCTGGACACGCGGCGGCGACGAGACGCAGCGTAGTAAGTTGTGCGAAATTATGCGGCTAATTGCGGCGGCGGACTACGATGAGGCGATACGTGCCGCGAACGTTATGGTCGAGGAAGTGCCGGATTTCGCGGAGGTACGGAATCAGCGTTGCATCGCGTTGTTCGCGACGAAACAGTATGAAGACGCAATCGCGGACGGTATTGAAGTGATGCTGATTAACAAGTATCATTTCGGCGCGGCGATTGGTGTTGCCCATGCGTATCAGTTTCTTGGCGACTTGACACGTGCGTATAGTTCTTATAAACGTGCGTTAAGTATCAATCCGAATCTCGACAACGCGAAACGGCAGATGTTGAAATTGTCGAAAATGTTGGATTGAAAGATGACTTTTCAATCAGATATAAATCGGCGAGTCGCGGAGAATGCGGCGTATGTACGTGAACGAATCGCGGCGGCGGCACAACGTTGCGGACGTGCGGAGAATGATGTCGCTCTGGTAGCGGTTAGCAAGTACGCAAGTTGTGACGACGGTTTTATAGAAGCACTGTTGGCGACTGGATGTAACGAATTGGGCGAGAACAGAACGCAGGTCTTGTTAGAAAAAAACGAACGATTCAAAAACGTGAACTGGCACTTCATCGGTTCATTACAGAGAAATAAAGTACGCAAGGTACTGTCATACGTCACGTTATTTCACTCCATTGATTCGTTATCACTAGCGGAAGCGTTTGACCGAATATCGGAGGAGGAAAACATAGTAAGCGTGCGGGCATTACTGGAAGTGAACATATCTGGCGACAAGACCAAACACGGTTTCACGCCGCAAGAACTGGAAGCGAATATCGAACACTTCAACAAATTCCCGCGTCTTCAAATAGTAGGGCTGATGTGTATGTCGGGCTTGGAATCAAATGAAAAAGAGACAAGACAAGAATTCCGCAATACAGCAAAGTTGGCAAAGCAAATAACAAAAAACGCACCGGCAAACGTAACGTTAAAAGAATTATCAATGGGAATGAGCGACGATTACGAAATAGCAATAGAAGAAGGAGCAACGATAGTTAGAGTTGGGGCACGGTTGATGCAGTGACGGTTTATTTGTTCTAAAAAATTCTAACCAGTTCCAAAATTCCGTTTCGTCATTCTTTTGCGGCAATTTCGGCAGTCGGAACGCATAATGGGTAGAGACGTTACACACAACGTTTCTACTAGAGGCAACTTCTAAAAACTCTACCATTTCGTTCAGCAAGTTCCTGATTTTACGAGGTTTGCTATTTTGAGTCGATAGGTTTTTAGAAGATGCCTAGAGTAGTATTTTTCAACAAACGATAAATTTATAGGGGTGTCTTGTCACTGGTGAGATTTAACGTGTATAATGTTACCTGTGCTGTCGCGTACAGCAGTTTTTTGTTACCAACAACAAACTTAATAAATTTTCGTGGAATCAAGCCCTCATCAATGGAAAAAAGCCGTTCGTTACGCGGCGAAATCTGACATTGGTTTGCGCCGTGCAAACAATCAGGACTCGTTTGCGATATTTGTCGCAAACAGTGCGGGTCAGTGGACGGAACGCGGTCACTTGTTCGTGGTTGCAGATGGGATGGGTGCGCACGCGGCGGGCGAGGTCGCGAGCAAGTGTGCGACTGACACGATTACACAAAGTTTCTTGCAGCGGGTAAAAAAGGAGCCGCCTCATCAGGCACTCGCAAACGCTCTCTATGATGCCCACAACTACATACGCGAAAGAAGTGCGAGCGACGATGCGTTTCACGATATGGGAACGACAGCCGACGCGCTGTTGTTGCTGCCGCAAGGAGCGGTTGTTGCTCACGTCGGCGACTCGCGTGTTTACCGTTTGCGCGGCAACGTTATTGAGCAACTTACGTTTGACCATAGTCTCGTCTGGGAAGTTTGTATGGCAACGAATCTTGCGTTCGATAAAGCACCAAGTTACATACCGCGAAATCAGATAACACGTTCCCTAGGACCAACCGACTCGCTTAAAGTTGACCTCGAAGGACTGTATCCGATAGCGATTGGCGATATGTTTTTGTTGTGCAGCGACGGTTTGAGCGGACAGATACACGATACCGAAATCGGACAGATATTGAGTGTTTTCTCGCCAGACCTCGCGGTTGAAACTCTTGTCAACATCGCAAACCTTCGCGGCGGACCAGACAACATAACGGCAATTGTTGTGCAGGCGATATCACCGGTAATGGAGGAAATGCAGGTCGAACTGGCGAAGCCGATTCCGCTATTCACGGCACTGTCATTCGCGGCGGGAATGACGGGACTGCTTGGTGCGGGGATAGTTGCGACTATCGGGCAACCGATATGGGCGATAGTTTGTTTGGCGGTATCGTTGGCATTGTTGTTGATGTGCGTGGTAACGTTGACGCGAAGAGTGTTCAGTAATTCGATATACAATGACAGAATGTTGCCATTCGGTAAGGGACCATATACGAGAACAAATTGCGCGTCCGACAAAAAATTTGTTGATAGTCTGTCCGAAATTCTACGTGAACTGATATTGGCAACCAAAAACGACCGCTGGTCAATAGTTTCCGACGATGCCGACAAAATGGAACGTGAAGCATTAAACGCAATCTCAAATAAGGACTACGCGGTAGCGATCCACTGTCTCGCACAAGCAATCAACTACATAATGCGAGAACTGAAACGAGTGAGTAGTAAGAAACGAAAAGTGGAATAGGGAGTTGTTGTGTGTAGTTCAAACAATGTTGCGGATAAATAATGGTGAAGACTATGACATCATACGAAAAAATGAATTTCAAAATTCCGAAAGAAAGCCCTGATTATCGGGAATGTTCGGATTATGTTATCAGTGCTGTTGAGGCGATAATTCAGGATGCCATTGATTCACAGAATAATAAAATCACCATCAATACAAACCTGAAATTAGGTTTGCCGATGGAAAACATCAATAAAGTTGCTGGTCCGTTTGTTGAAGCATGGGCAATGGAAGTTTTTTCACAAATTGTTGAGGACACCAAAAACAAGTATTCGTTAATCAATGTTGAAGCCCGAGAACGTCTTAACAAAGCAGATATTGTTCTTCAATTCAAGAAGAAACGAAAAGTTGAAATGGGAATCACCGCAGAAATTGATGTCAAGGCAACTGCCGAAGATATTCCTCAAAGCGGGCGTTCCCCAAACATTACTTCGTATGCACGAATCCGGACCGCTTATATTGAAGACCCTGATTATTTGTTCGTTATTCTGTCACTGAAGCATCGTGTTTATTGTCATCGTAATCCCAAAACACAATTGATGGATGGTATTATGGAGGTTGTCGGACATAAGGCGTATGACTTAAAATATCTGTCATCCAACGACATTAGTTATAATCCGGCTTTGGGAACGGGACAGATACAAATCAAGGATATTCATTATGTAACGCTTGAATATCGTAACGTTTGGGATTTTTGTCAACTGCTCGACAAAAAATATCTTGCGTCAAGTAGGAGGACTTTGGAAGACTGGAATGAACTTGCACGACGAAATGGATGGGTGAAATTCGATGAGTAATATAGAAATTATTTGCGGCGATTCCCTCTCGGAAATTCAAAAAATTTCCGACGAGTCCGTTGATTTAATTATTGCCGACCCTCCTTATAACCTCGGCAAAGAATACGGGAACTCGTCTGACCGGCAAAATTTCGACGAATATCTGAATTTTGCAAAACGCTGGATTGCTGAAAGTAAACGAGTATTACGTTCAACCGGAACAATTTATGTGTTTGTCGGTTTTCGTATGATTTCGTATGTCTATCAGATTCTCGAATCAGATTTGAATATGAATTTCGTGAATTGGATTTGTTGGCATTATACACAGGGAATCGGAAAAACACGCGGTTTTTCGCCGCGTCACGATGATATTTTGATGTTTTCTAAATCACGAAATTATTATTTTAATTTGGACGCGGTACGTGTTCCGCAAAAATACTATCGTTCCATTAACAATATGCGTGGGGCAAACCCCGGCGATGTTTGGGAATTTTCTCACATACACTATTGTAATGAAAACAGGCAGGAGCATCCAACACAGAAACCGGAAGGACTGATTGAGCGCATGGTTTTGGCATCATCCGCTATCGGCGGTTTGGTTTTAGACCCCTTTGCGGGTAGCGGAACGACACCGAGAGTGTGTCAGCAGACGAATCGAAATTGTACGGGAATTGAAATCAATCCCGATTACGTGAGTATGATAAAATCGCGGTTGTCCAAACCGTTCATTGGTTTTGATAGCATTGACCCGCGAATGGAACGTGTTCCCAACGACCTCAATGACCCGCAAGTACGAAAGGAATACCTCGAAAATCACGTTAATTGGTTTTTAGAAAATCATCCAAACCAAGAACAACAATTCTGGTTAGATGTTGTACACAAATATAACAAAGCAAACGATGCCCCCCAGCAAACATTGTTTGAGATAAAATATGATTGATACAGACAAATGCAGAGTTATCGACATCACGCTATTTACAGGTAAAAAAATGCGTAGATACCATAAAATACGAATAAATTTTCAACTTTGTTCCTTATAAAAAATAACAATTACAAAATGACAAACTAGAAGTATTATGGAAATAAAAAAACGAGAAACACGACGCGTTGAGTACAAGCAGAATCTTGCGGACGACCTCGAAAAAGAGGCGGTGGCGTTTGTCAATGCGGGCGGCGGTAACATTCATTTCGGTGTGAGAGATGACGGTTCGATTGTGGGTGTAAAAAAGCCGGATGACATTCAACTGAAAATCAAAGACCGTCTGTTCAATAATATCCGTCCGAGCATTATGGGCTTGTTCGATATTGATACGGTAACTCATGACGGCAAAACAACTGTAGTTGTTCATTTGGCTGGCGGTATGGAACGTCCTTACTACATCAAGCAAAAAGGACTTTCGGAAGCCGGTTGTTTTATTCGCGTTGGCAGTTCTGCACAACCGATGACGGAAGAGATGATTGGTCGTCTGTTTAGGAAACGTAATCCGGTATCGTTGTCGAATATGGTTTCACGTAACCAAGACCTGACTTTCCGCCAACTCAAAATTTATTATGAGGGAAAAAATAAACTCCTTAACGAAAACTTTGCCCAAACACTGGAATTACTAACGCCCGACGGCAGACTCAATTACGCCGCGTATTTGTTTGCGGACAATAATCGCGTGTCGATTCGTGTTGCGAAGTATGCCGGAACAACGAAGGTCGATTTGATTGAGAACGAGGACTACGGCGATTGTTCTTTGGTCAAGGCAATGCAGAAAGTGCTTGATAAATTTGAAATAGAAAATATCACGCAAGCCCGTATTTCCGGTTTGGGACCTCGTAAGGAAAAACGTCTTGTACATAACAATTCGTTGCGTGAGATAATCATAAACGCATTTGCTCACAACGACTACTCTGCTGGTGACACTCCGATTTTCGAGATATTCTCCGACCGTTTTGAGATAACATCATACGGCGGTTTGGTAGAAGGGTTGAGCAAGGACGATTTTTTCGCCGGAGTATCAAAACCGCGTAACCGTGAAATTATGAGGATTTTCAGAGACCTGGAATTTGTCGAACATCTCGGTTCGGGGATGACACGTATTATGAGAATATACAACAGTGAAATTTTTAATTTCCTGTCAAGTGCTATTCGCGTGACACTCCAATTTGAAAACGAAGTTGAATACAAAGAGAAAGAATCGGACGAAACTATCCAAAAAACTATCCCAAAAACTATCCCAAAAACTATCCCAAAAACTATCCCAAAAACTACCCTGAAAATAATCGAAGGAATAAAAAATAATCCTACCATCACGATTCCAGAATTGATGAATTTGTCTGGTCTCACTCTTGGCGGAGTCAAATGGAATATCCAGAAACTCAAACAGGAAGGATACATTCGGCGTGTGGGACGTAATAGAGGCGGACATTGGGAAATACTTAGTGATAACGATTAAACAACAATACCTTCAACTACAACCATGAAAAACATATTCCTAATCATTACATTACTCATTGTTCCCGCGTTTGCCGCTGGTGCTGACGATGCTCTTACCGATACCGCTACTGATACCGATAACAAAATTGGTCGCGTTTCGTTAATTGAAATCGTTTTGCCGATAACCGGTAAAACTACATTACCCGTAACACGTACTCTCGAACGTATTGCCGCCGAGTCGCGTAATACCGACCAGAAGCCCACCGTTATCTTACAGTTTACCGTCGAGGGCAATCAATCCGAATTTGGACGCGGCAGTTCGTTTGGTGCTTGTTACGAGTTGGCAGACTTCATTTCCGGCGAAAAACTTGGCGGCGTGAAAACAGTCGCGTACTTACCGCAGTCTGTTCGAGGTCACGTTTTGTTGCCCGCTCTTGCTTGTGAGGAAATCGTTATGCCGGACGAGACAACAATCGGCGAAGCGGGGTGCGACGAGACGACAATAACGCCAACAACACGGCAAGCGTATCTTGACATCAACGCCCGCAAACGCCGTTTGCCCGCCGCGTTAATCGAAAAATTACTCAACCCAAAAACCAACCTTCTCCAAGTTGAAACAGAAAGCGGTATGAAACTCGGCACGTCCGCCGAGTTGGAAAAATTGCGTGAGACAACAAACTTCGTTAGTGAACCGATAACAATTTCCGCCGCTGGTCAGCCGTGCGTTCTCGAAGGAAGTACAGCCCGCAAGTTGCAACTCGTTGACTTACTCGCCGACGACAAAATCGCTCTGTCACGCGGACTTGGAATTCGTCCCGACCAAATCCGTGCCGAGCCGCTTGTCGCACAACACGGTCATGCGGTTCGTGTCGATTTAACCGATGTCATCACGCCGTCGAAGGTGAACGAGATTATGCGCCAGTTGCGTTCGGTTGTCGGAAAAGATTGGTCTGATACGCAACCGCAACTCGACGGACGACCGGTTGATTGTATTTGTATTTACGTCGATTCACCCGGCGGCAATCTCGCACAAAGTCTCACACTCGCGTCATTTATCGCGGACGACATTGACTCGTCGAAGGTGCGAACGATTGCGTTTGTACCAAATCAGGCGTTGGCAGACGCGGCATTGATTGTGTTAGCGTGTGACGAAGTTGTGCTTTCGGAAACAGCATTACTTGGCGGCGACGGTGCGGTTGAGTTTGACGCATCGGAACTTTCGGACTTGCGACAAACGATTATTAGATTGACGCAAAAATCGGTTCGCGGCTGGTCGTTACCGCTCGGAATGGTTGACCGTGACATTTCTATTTTCAAGATGACACGTGCGGGAACGCCGCCGGTAGTTGATTATTTTTGTGAAGAGGAACTTGCGGAGCAGACCGACAGCGAACGTTGGCAACTTGGTGAATGTATTAAAGTGAAGGGGCAACATTTTCAGACGAACGGCAAGGCGGGCTTGGAACTGCGGCTTGTTGACCGTAACGCGAGTACGTTTCGTGAATTCAAAACGTTGTACAATTTGGAGAACGACCCGACATTGCTCGAACCGTCGTGGGTTGACGTTGTTGTGCGTGGGCTGGCATCGCCGGGCATGGCGATTTTGCTGCTGATGGTTGGGCTGGCGGGAATTTGGGGTGAGATGAAGATGCCGGGAACTGGTATCGGGATTACGATAGCGGTGATTTGTTTTGCGTTGTTCTTTTGGAGCAAGTTTCTCGGCGGTACAGCGGGTTGGTTAGAGATAACGCTGTTTCTGTTGGGACTTGTTTTTCTAATGGTGGAGTTTTTCGTGCTGCCCGGCTTCGGAATTTGCGGCGTTATCGGGATACTCTTTGTCGTATCGTCGATAGTGCTTGCAAGTCAAACGTTTATCATTCCGCGAAACACGTACCAACTTGGACAGATACAAAATTCGTTGTTGATATTGTTGCTATCGCTGGTAGGATTTTTCGCGATTGCAATGCTGGGAGTACGTATTATTCACGACGCAAACCGTTCACAAGACGACGCGGAGATTGCGGAATCAGAAAAACTAGCCGACTACGAACATCTGAACAGCCAAAAAGGAGTAGCGACAACAAAACTGTTACCGTCGGGCAAAGCAAGATTCGGCGACGAAATTGTAAGTGTAGTATCGGACGGAGAAGTAATAGAGCCGGGCGAAGATGTAGAGGTGGTAGCAGTGGTCGGATATAGAATTGTCGTGAGACGGATTGTGTGATGAGGACGTTTGCTGATTCAGACAAACGACAGTCCTGAACGGTAGTGAGTGAGATACGGGGGCGTGTCTCATATTGAATTATTGATTTGATGGTCAATACCGCTAAAATTTCTACGTTTCGCGACATCCATCTATAAATTCCGCACACGACTCATGACTCAACTTACAAAATAAAAAGTTTGAAAAATGCGTAAAATTATTTTCTTCGTCCGTCTAAAAAAAGGTATATATGACCCGACTGGTGGCAAATTGTACAAAAATAGCAATTGCGCAGTAGCAACAAATGACGTAGAAAGGTAACTTATGTTACATCGTATTCTTGACTTTTCGCAGAATCCGTTACGGTTACGAACACGGCTGAAACAACTTGTCGTGATGCCGGAGAACGCTCCCGTTGAGACTATTCCGCTTGAAGACATCGCCGTTCTGCTCGTTTCACATCCGCAGGTTTCCTTTTCACAGGCGGTGTTGGAAGGTATTGCGGAAAACGGTGCTGTTCTTATCGCTTGTAATCGTAAATCGTTGCCCGTCGGAATGTTCGTTCCCCTTGCTGGTCATCATCAGCCGTCACGCCGATTATCGCTACAAATCGGAGCGGCACTACCGCTTCTCAAAAAGGCGTGGCAGTCTGTTGTCAAAGCAAAAATTACTGCACAAGGAAATTTGTTACAACAACTGTTCGGTAAGAACTTCGGTCTTTTGCCAATGGTACAAAAAGTAAAAAGTGGCGACCCCAACAATATGGAAGCACAGGCGGCGAAACGGTATTGGTCGAAACTTTTTGACGGATTTAACTTCCACCGTAAACCGGACGGAGACGACCTTATCAATTTGCGTCTCAATTTCGGCTACGGCGTTTTACGGGGAATTGTTGCCCGTGCTGTTTGTGCGGGCGGCTTCCATCCCGCTATCGGATTGCATCACCATAACCAATATAATCCATATTGTCTGGCGGACGATTTAATGGAACCATTTCGACCACTCGTTGACCGAATAGTTTATGAACAAATCAACGTTTCAAACAAGTCACCAAAAACAGAAACACCATTGGCAAAAGACGAACGTAATGAAGAAGGTTTGACGGTAGAAACGAAGACGGAACTCATAAAACCGCTTCTGGGAAAATTCGCCATGTGCGGCGAAACGCAAACAATTTTTGAAGCCGTAACTCACATCGCCGCGTCGCTGGTACAGTTTTTCGCCAAAGAACGCAAAGAATTGTTATTACCCGATTCATTTGAGGTCATCGAAGAAGAAATGCCGTTTTAGGTTTTTTATGCTGTATCACTTACTGCTCTTTCTCAATTTTTCATCCGGCGAGAACGTATATTTTTAGGACATCAGTTATTTTTTGTTTGCTATCTTCCGAGAGCGGAAGTGCATTTAATTCTTCTTCTAACGCCAATCTGCAAATACTTACGCTTGTCCCGATAACTCGCTCGCCGTCGTCGCACTGCGGTCAACGATTTCCTTCGTCGGAACATTCCAACATATCAATTCTGTCAAACAATACATCATATTCATCACTGTTGTCGGCGTGCTGATGTCCAACTTCCGAATCTCCTGTTTGCCATCGGCTTCTTGAATAATCACAACCCGCGCCGGTTTGTATACCGTCATCTCACTCACCGCGACAAACATTTTATACGTCTTCGTTATTCTCTTACCGTATAACTGACATTCCGTTTCCTGCCAACCTTGATTATGTGAAGCCCGCAAGTTCATACAAATTTTATCGCCTTTCAACTTCGGTCTGCCGCGTTGACTTTGCTCACGTTGCGGAGGTAAATCGAACAACTTCGCATGGGTGTGTAAAAAGTTTGTAGGTATTTTGGCAGGGTATTCTATTGACAATCCCACGGGGCATTGTCGCAAAAAGTGGGGTGGTTATACAAAACCTACAAAAAATTTACACACCCAACGAGCGGCATCTTCTAAAAAACCTATTGACTCAAAACGGCAAAATTCGTAGAATTAGAGACTCGCTGAGCGAAATGGTGGAGTTCAGTTTTTAGAAGTTGCCTTATAGTGTCGGTGTTTTTTCCTTTTTTTCCTTTTACATCAGAGATATTTATGAAAATCTTTGTTCGTTTTGTTTTGCTTTTTGTTTGTTTGTTTTATGTTGCCAGTGTTAGTGCGCAGAGTCCTTTGCGCCCGCTTGCTCCGGGGGTACTTAAAACTATTCCGCCGAATGTTGAGTATGAGGATGTTTTCACGCGGGCGGACGCTACCGAAGTGCTTGCCGCTCTGCCAAAACCGCCCGAAGAACTCGCGGACGATATTTTGTACGACCCGGAACATTGGGCGAAAGATGTTCGTTTTACGCGGGCGGTTTACTGTTTGGAGTTTTCGTTCAAACCGCTGCGTATCGTCCCTGTTGATATTCCGAACAAAAACGGTACGATGGACAAAAAACTTGTTTGGTACATGGTCTATCAAGTTAAAAATACCGGCGAAGCGTTGCAGAGTAAGGGAACGGGCGACGTGAAGTACCCGCTCGAAGGTGGCGGTAAAAAATTGGACTTGCGGAACGAGAACACGTCGTTCAAATCGGAAAAAGTGGAATTACCGGTAAATTTTGTACCGCAGTTTGTTCTGTCGAGTGAACGTGTTGTTGTCAAATCCACAACCGCAATTGACCCGGAGACGGAAACTTTGAAGACGGATATTGAGGAGAAAAAAGTGGCTTACGTTGACCGTGTGATTCCGCTGGCGATTCCTGTGATTATGCGTCGCGAGGGTTTCGGCGACGGCGAGGACAACATACCGGCAACGACGGTCAATATCACGAAGAAGGAGTTGAAACCGAGTGATTCGGCGTGGGGTGTCGCGATGTGGACGGATGTTGACCCGAAAATCTCGAAATTCTCGATTTTTGTTAGCGGATTGACAAACGCTTATCAATGGGAAGACCAGAAACTTGGCGAGGAAGGGTCGTATAAGGAAGGTGCCCCGCTTGGCACCGGACGGCGTATGAAACGGCGGATTTTGCAACTGAACTGGCAACATTTGGGCGACGAATTTGATATTTCTGACAAAGAAATCAAATTTGGTTGGACGGGGGCGGTTGACTACGAGTGGATTTACAGGTAAAATAGTTGGTTTGTTTGTCGCAGCGTGCGGCTAAGTTTGACAGTAAACAAACATTGTGAACATTTTGAGAGGTTTATTATGGCGCATAAAAAAGGGCAAGGTTCGAGCCGCAACGGTCGTGATTCAAACGGACAACGCCGTGGAGTGAAAGTTTTCGGTGGACAGAAAATCGGAGCCGGCGGAATAATCATTCGTCAGGTTGGTACGAAGTTCCATCCCGGCAAAGGTGTCGGACTCGGTAGCGATTTCACGATTTTCTCGTTAATTGACGGTTATGTAAAATTCGACCGAGGCGGTCGGCGTGTAAACGTGGTACCGAATGCCGAAGTTTGCAATAATAACTAAGCCCGAAGTCAGTGAAACAGATAAAGCCGTGCGTGCAAGTGCCGCACGGCTTTATTGTTATACTGCCGCGCGTCAAATTTGGCATTAGCATCAACCGGCTCAAAACAGCAGACCACGCAAAATTAGGAAATTGCTGAACGAAAAAGTGGAGTCTTATAAGTTGCCGCCTGTTATTAGTACGCTAATGACGGGTACGGTGTGTACTATTTCAACATTAGAATTGTAGAACAATGTTCATTGACGAAGTCAGAATCGAAATTCAAGCGGGTAAGGGGGGAGACGGTTGCATTAGTTTCCGCCGTGAAAAATACGTTCCGCGCGGCGGACCGGACGGCGGTGACGGCGGTCGCGGCGGTAGTGTGATATTACGCGCAACGAACAACATTGACTCGTTGATTCATCTTACACAACGGCAGACGTGGAAGGCGGGCAACGGTACATCGGGCAGCGGCTCACAGCGTCACGGTGCTGGCGCGGACGATTTCGTAATTGAGGTACCGGCGGGAACAATGGTGTTCGATGACAAACACGGTTTTCTGCTCAAAGACCTTGCGGCGGACGGTGACGAGGTTGTGGTTTGCCGTGGCGGTTCGGGGGGTAAAGGTAATATGCGTTTCAAGATGGCGACGAATCGTGCGCCGCGAATTGCGACACCGGGCGAAGATGGCGAGAAGCGTTCTGTTCGGATGGAACTGAAAATGATTGCGGATGTTGGTCTTGTCGGTAAACCGAACGCGGGCAAGAGTACATTGTTGAGCCGTCTGTCTGCCGCCCGCCCCGAAATCGCGGACTATCCGTTCACGACGAAGCACCCGCATCTGGGTATCGTTTCGGCGGGCAATGACCGGACATTTGTTATGGCGGACATACCAGGTTTGATAGAAGGTGCGAGTAACGGTGTCGGGCTTGGACACGATTTCCTGCGGCACATTCAGCGAGCCGGTTTTCTGTTGCACTTAATCGAACCGTCGCCGACAGACGAAACTGACGCTTGGACAAATTACAATAGTATCCGTAACGAACTGGTAACATACGACCGCGAACTCGGTGAACGTGACGAGATGATAGCGATAACGAAAGCGGATTTACCGGAGGCGGAAGATGTGCGGCAACAGTTCGTAGAACGTCTTGGCGGTAAGTGTGAGGTGATGTTGATTTCAGCGGTAACGGGACTTGGAATTAAAGAATTAGTAATGGCAATTTCACGGCGGCTGAAACCGTCGAAAACGTGGTAGTCCAAATTATTCCGCAAGTATTCCCCCAAAAACGAAAAAATATTGCTCTTCCATTTTGTTTTTTTTCTGTTACAATCGTACCACCTATTTTATTAACGCGAGCAGTTGGGCTTGCGTTGGGTGGCGGTGATTATTAGATTCGGACACTGATTAATTTAATGCCAACAATAGAAGGCTTTTGGATACGAAATTATCGCAAGTTAAAACAAGTTGCCATTGGTTCTAGTTTTCAACAGACTACGGTGGCTATGGATGATAGCGCGTTCCAGCCGTATCAACTTAGTCCGTTCACTCTGTTCGTCGGTGCCAGTGGTGCAGGTAAAACTACATTGCTTGATGTGTTTTCATTGTTGAGTGAAGTTTTGGTACAAGGTACTGAAACGGCGTTTGCGAAGCGCGGCGGGTATTCTTCGTTAGTGTCACGCGGTGCGGAGGGGGAAGCGATTACGATAGGGATAGAGTTTCGCGCCAGTGCCGACCCGCGACCGCTGTCGTATATCGTGAGTTTCGAGAGCGGCAAGGGACGTGCTCCGATAGTTTCTAATGAGGCGATTTTGTACCGTGCCGACGCGAAACATCCGTCGAATACGATGTTGCTCTTTTTACAAAACGGGATAAAGAATACACGTCACGTTGCGCCATGGGCTGGTATGAGGTTGGATGAATTGCAGAGGATTAAGAATACCGACTCAAAACATCTTGCTCTCGAGTCGCTTGGAAAGTTTGAAGATTATGTTGACGTGTTTCAGTTGCGCCAGATGTTGATTAACTGGACGTGTCCGACGATGGAGTTGGATTTATCGGTGGGACTTAGCCCGATGGCGATTCCGCGTAATAAAAATGAGGCACGGGCGGCGTTTTTGTTGGAACAAATTAAGGCGATGGAGAAAAAACATCCGTTCGATTTCGAAGAAGCGTTACCGTTTGTCGCAAAACACTTGCCGGACGTAGAGAGTATCCACATCAACAAGACGGAATCGGGCAGTATGTTGTTGCGGTTCAAGAATAAGTTTTTCGATGAGCCGTTTAACGCTCACGAAGTTTCGCCAGGGCTTTTGCGGCTCTTTGCGTACTCGCTTTTTTTAGAGGATTCGATTCCGTATCCGTTCATTGGCTTTGACAGTATTGATGATAACCTTGACGAACGATATTGTCAGGCGTTAATATCGCAGATTTACAGCCACATCGACAACATCACCAGTACGCAATTTCTGACAACTGCCAACTCGCCATACCTGATAGATCAGGTTGACCCGAACGATGTATGGATATTGGAACAAACGCCTGACGGATTCACGTCGGTGTTTCGTGCGTCGGACGATTTGGCAATGCGTAACGTGAATATGCAGGAAATGCCGCCGGATACACGCTGGTACACGGATCATGTGAATAGACCGTATTAGTTGCTCTTTCTCAACTTTTCAGACGGCGAGAGCGTATATTTTTAGGGTATTGTCAAAGCAGTTTACACGCAAAGACGGTCTCGGCGACGATAACGCTATGCCCTTGCTATCGACAAAGTTGGTCGTCTTTGGGTTGGACGTTATGGGCGGCAATTACAAAACTTTTGTTGTGACTGGGTCAAACGCTTATGTTGTTAAAGTTGACCGTAATATCTGTCTCACAAGGTTTGAAAGACGGAAGGAATGTTGACGGTGAAAAGGAGTTGGTGCGGTACTTGGTTTGGGAGACGAAGTATTGGAACGAAAATCTGCGTAAAGTATTTGTTGCGAATATGAAAGCGAGTTGGAAAATTTTTTGTGAAGTGAATCCGCATATTGTCAAAACGATGTCGGTGATGCGGATACACAAAAAGTTGTGGAAAAGAAAAAATGATGGTATTCACAAAAAATTTCTACCCCGTATTGTACCTTACAAAAACGTTACTATAATTATTGACTGTTCGGCGTTGTGGTAGTAGATTGTTGTTTTGCGAAAACTTTTTTTACTCTTGAATTTGGAGACCGAAAAATGAAGACAACCAAAACGATTACGGTATTGATGTTAGGTGTTATTACCTGCTTTGCCGTTACGTTTGGCGATGTTCTCAACGACGAAGATTCATTGACCCCAGCGGCGTTTGCGGATGTTGACGATAACGTTTTCGCCGCTACTACTTCTGCCCCGATACTTCTTCATCGCGGTACTGTTTTGGAAACGTCAGCCGATTTGTCGTTTGATTACGGTTATCATCCGGTTAGCGGTAAACAGACGCTAGTTGTCCGCGATGTTGACACAACAGAATTACCAACAATAATTACAAACGGTTCGGAAAATGTAGTTGCATGGAAAGACAAGTTGCCGTTTTCGCGTGGTAACTCGCTTGCGAAAGCGTTGAATCAAACGAAGTATCAGGAATATGATGAACGAGGTCGTCTCGTAAAGACGGTCGGTAACGACAACGTTTCGGAGTTTGTTATTTACGATAACAACCGTAGGATACAAATTTCAGCGTGGGACGCGAAAACGAAACAGCCGACGTTACCGATTAAAGTTATCGAAACAAACGATGCGGGCAACGTTACATCTATATACAGCGTGTCGCCGACAAATGTTCT
>JAITST010000043.1 GCA_031287585.1 Planctomycetaceae bacterium
CAGCGGAGTCCCGCCGGAAATTCATAATGAAAACAATTTTCAATGGGGCGGCAAGCATTCGGGAGTTTGTAACTTTCTGATGGGGGATGGTTCGGTTCGTGCTTTATCCGTTACGATTCCGACAGGCGGTCTTGCCGCTAACGCCAACTCCATCATGGCTAAACTTGGTAACGTCAACGACGGAAATACCGTTGCCTTGCCTTAAAACTTTGACTTTGTTTCTCGCAACAAAAAAACAAAGAGACGGGGGCTGTAAACCCCGTCTCCTTTTAACTATCATTCCAATACTACAAAGAAAGGATAATAATCCATGACTCGTTCTTTTTTAATTTGTTTTTCGTTTTTCGTACTATTATGTCTTACCGGTTGCGGTAATGGGCAAGTCGGTTTGTCTGGAAAAGTCGTTTTTTCCGATGACGGTTCACCATTGAATATCGGTACGATTTGTTTTTCAACACCAACGTTTCAAGCCAGAGGTGAAATCAAAGCGGACGGAACATTTAGCATGGCATCGTTCGGAAAGAATGACGGTCTGCCTCCGGGAACTTACCAAGTCGGAATTATTGGGGCAACAGAAGACCTCGGCGGTGATAAAATTTATTCAATTCTCGATCCCAAATGGAACGGTCCAACGACATCGGGCTTTTCTGTAACGGTTGATAAAACAACAAAAAATTTGGAAATCAAGGTTGATAGAAATCCGCAATCACGGGAAGACTTCCAAAAAAAGAAATAATGTCACCGCGGGAGCGTTTCATTTTTTACCGTTTTTTAATCGCTTGATAATTACCGCGTCGATTGCGTGACTAATATTGGACACCCCATTTCACGTCACGCCTTCACGTTTCAAAATTTACTCGTTTTACACATCCCCTTTCATTATTTCTCCATAATCCCATCTTGTATCTGGTGTGAAAGGTGGTACAATTCTGTTGTCGGTTTGTTTTGTCGGCTTCAATGTTTTACTTGTAACCCTCTAACCATTCACAATCAGATGAAAACTTTTTTGAATCTTTCGTTGTTTTTTGTTTTGTTTGCTGCTTCGTTTGTTTCTGCTGTTACTGTTGCTGTACCGGAATCCAGCGAAGTTACTGGTGCCTTACAACCCTACCTTGACGACTTCAAGATGGCTGGTATCATTACGCTCATAGCCGACAAAGATGGCAATGTCTTCTACAAGAACAAACTCGGTTACGCCGATGTCGAGGCGAAGAAACCGATTAACGAAGACAACGTGTTTTGGATTGCGTCGATGACTAAAATGTTCACTGGTGCGTCTGTTATGATGTTGGTTGATGAAGGTAAACTTTCGCTCGACGACCCCGCGAGTAAGTATATTCCGCAACTCGCAAATTGGATGGTTATCGAAGAACGTGACGACAATCACGTGTTGCTCAAACCGCTCGCGCAGCCCGTTACTATTCGTCACTTGCTCAGTCATACCAGCGGCTTGACCGGTTCGTCAGAGGTTCAGCGTGTTGTTGGTAACGACGCTCTACCGCTCAAAGCCCGTGCGTTGCCGTCTGTCACCGGTTCACTGCAATCGCAGCCCGGCGAGAAGTATGCGTATGGTAATCAAGGTATGAATGTTGCTGCACGGATTATCGAAATCGTTTCCGGCAAACGGTACGAGGATTTTCTGCAAGAACGTTTTTTCGCCCCGCTTGGTATGAAAGACACGACTTTTTATCCGAGTGACGAACAGGTGAAACGGCTCGCGGCACCTTACGGACCGAATGCCGATAAGAGCGGATTCAAACGCGGCGATTTCGGTTATATGACGCATCCGTTGAGTGACCGCGTACATCGTTATCCCGAAGCGGGCGGCGGACTTTTTTCGACTATGCACGACATTTTCCGTTACGGATTGATGCTTGTGAACGAAGGTGAACTTGATGGAAAACGTTATCTTTCCAAAGACGCGATTAAAGTTTTGCGGACAGAACAGACCGGTAAAACGAAAGTCAATTACAGTCTCGGCTACCACCTTCGTAACGGAATGTACGGTCACGATGGTGCTTACGGTACAGACTTGTCAGTCAATCCTGACACGGGTATTGTCGCGGTTTTTATGGTTCAATGTACAAGCGGCGCGCAATGGGAAGCACGCGATAAATTTTTGCGTGTAGCGAATGAGGTTTACGCGAAACGGAAGGAGAAATAGTAGATGTTGTATTCACGCGATGAAATACTACAGATGTTGCGTAACCACAAGGAGCATTTGAGCCGGCAATTTGGAATTTCAAAATTAGGATTGTTCGGTTCGTTTGCCAGAGGTGATGCAACAGACGAGAGCGATATTGATATTTGTTTTGATACAAACGATTCGTCTCCGTTCGTCGCCGTCCATATACGTGACACGTTGGAAAAAATTTTCCAACGCCGCGTGGACGTGGTGCAACAGCACCGTTATCTGCGTCCGTTGTTTATCAAACGTTTAGAGCAGGATGTTATTTATGTCTGATAAGTTTGACAGAGGTATCGTTATAGACCTGTTTCAACAAATCGTTGAAACATTGGGACGTATTGAAATGTCTTTTTCGACAATCACAACGCCTGATAGTTTATACGATTCGTACGATGGCAAAGAAAAATTGGATGCGATATGTATGAAATTGTTAGCGGTCGGTGAAATACTCAAGAAGATAGACAATAAAACCAGCAAATCATTGCTTGCAAAATATGAGGGGATTGATTGGGTTGGTTTTATTGGGTTACGAGATATAATTGCTCATGATTATTACAATATCAATCCAGAAAAAATATACGGTATTTGTTCACAGGAATTAGAACCACTCATGATTGCGATTGCCAAAATTATTTCAGATTTACAAACCAATAACGTATAAAAAATGTTTCACACGTTTTTACGTTATATTTTACACTTAACTACTATGCCCACATTATTTGACGAAACGCTTACTGGTGCCAACTACGATGTTGAGATTCGGGGGACTAACTTGTTTCATCGGGTTATATTTGGGATGACTGTCGGCTCGTTGGTGCTGGGGGTTTGCTCTTCTATTTCGTTTGTCGGTTGGTATTTGTTGCCGCTGCCGATACTTGGCACAGTATTCGGTGCGATTGCGTTGTGGAAAATTATGGAATCGCCCGAAACTTTTGGCGGGTTCTACATCGCGCTCGCGGGCTTGATTTCATCGGTTGTCTTTGGTATGTTCGCGGCGGGCTGGTTGTCTTGGTATTACTTCAACGCTGTTCCTGCTGGTTATCGTGAAATTAGTTTTGAGGAACTTGCCGCCGAGAACAACGGTCGTAAAATACCGGACAATATAATCAATATCGCAATGTCGGGACAGCGTGTTTTCATCAAAGGTTATATGTATCAAGGGCGGCAGATGCAAGGAATCGAAAGTTTTCTGCTTGTGCGGAGTATTGAACATTGCAAGTTCTGTTCAACGCAGATAAAGCCGACGGATATGATTGATGTGCGAATGGTCGGCGGACAAACGGTGGCGTACCGAACGAAAGCGGTACACGTTGGCGGCGTGCTGTATGTAAGACCGCGTTTCGGACCAGGACAGTCTCCGTACTATTTGGAAGCGGATGTGTTTAGGTAAGTGGTTATTTTATGCTCTTTGTATTTCAAAAAATCTAAAAAATGTCCGCGTCTTTATAAACGTGACTTCGCAAATGTTTCAAGCAACGCTTACGCCTTACGTCCCGCATTTGTTTGTTATGGGAGTTATGATGTTTCTGTCCGCGTTTTTTTCCGCGTCAGAAGCAGCGTGTTTTTCGTTGACTGCTACCGACAAAAACGATATCGCAACTCGCGGCAAAACTGGTCGTCAACTCGAACGTCTGCTCAATAAACCTGAGCAACTTTTAACAGCAATCCTGCTCGGTAACTTGTTTGTCAATCTGCTCTTCTTCACGTTGTCATCAATCATAACGTTCAGTTTACAGCGTCACGGCGAACAACGTAACGCGGGAATTTTCGTGGTTGCGTCACTTGCGGCATTGATAATTTTCTGCGAGATATTACCGAAAACAATCGCGGTACTTATACCAAAAACGTTATCGTTGCTGCTGACAATCCCGCTCACAATGTTTGTCTATCTGTTCAAGCCGCTACTGCCGTTGTTGCGAAACGCGAACATATTGTCGCGGCGGCTGTTGTTCCCGCAATTTCAAGCCGAGCCGTACTTACAAATAAGCGACCTCGAACGTATCTTTGAACATTCCAAAGACGATACCGCGATGTTACGCCGTCAGCAAAGCGTGCTGCAAAGTATCGTGCAACTGTCGGAGTTACGCGCGGACGAGTTGATGCGACCGCGTCCGCTGCTAAAAACGTTCACGCCGCCTGTAACGCTCGACGACGTTTTCGCGAAGTATGACGGTGAGTTGCCGATGTCTGGTTATGTATTGATAACGGAAAGCGAGACAGATGAAATCGCGTCGGCGGTTTCGCTCGGAAGGTTGAAGGCGAACGAAACAGACGCGGTTTGGCAAGCGAACTCGGCACCGGTTTTGTATGTCCCGTGGTCGGTTTCGGTTGCGGAAGTTTTGGAACAGATGTGCGGGCAAGGTCACGATGTCGCGGCGGTGGTCAACGAATACGGCGAGACAATCGGGATACTGATTTTCGACGATGTATTGGAAACGTTGTTCACCCGTGAACCAAACCGTCCTCGCCGATTGCACAACTTATCTCCGCTAAAAAAGGTCGGACAAAATCGCTGGCACGCGAACGGGCTAACAAGTCTGCGTTATCTTTCGCGGCACCTGCACGTCTCGCTGCCGTTTCACGAAAGCGTAACACTCGCCGGTTTGCTGCACGAAATCCTCGAACGCCTGCCCGAATCCGGTGACGTTTGTAACTGGGGACCGTTCGTGATAACGGTAATAGAAGTATCAGAGGCGGATAGAACGATAACGGCGGAATTACGGATGGGGTAAGCGGTTACGAAACAATTTTTGGTGTTGTCAGTTCAGTATAGAAGCCCGGTCTTTGCTTTTGTGCAATTTGCATAACAGCAAAGACAAAATTTCTATACTGATTTTACAATACCGAATATTTTTTCTCAGAGTGTCCAACATAATAACATCGTTTTGTTACAAAAATGACTAACAAATAACACAATAAAATGTTCTTTTCACAAATACATCTTCCCAAAATCTACCGCATCGAAACAGCAAAACCCGTAAAATTAGGAATTTGCTGGACGAAATAGCGGAGTTTTTAGAAGTTGTCTTATACAAAAACAAAACCGCATGATATTATCAGAATCATTCCGCCATCCGCTCTGGTACGTATGTGAATAGGTCAGTTGTGTATTCCATCATTAACAACGTCATCCATGGGAGCGTATATGCTAGTACGAGAATCATAACCAGAATTTTCATCACTATTCCAATTGTTTGTTCTTGAATTTGTGTCAGGGCTTGCAGGAGTCCTATCGTTACTCCTATTATCACACCCGCAATCAGAACCGGCGCGGCGATTATTATTCCTACCCGTAATGCCTCGCGGCAAAGGTCAACTGCTATTTGTGCGTCCATAATAAAAGTTTAAGTTAAAAAACAAAAGTGTCCATAAGCATAACTACCACAAGCCGCCAGCCGTCCATAAGTACGAATAGCATTAGTTTGAACGGCAACGAAATTATAACCGGCGGTAACATCATCATTCCCATTGACACCATCACACTTGAAACTACCATATCAAGTATCAGAAACGGTAAAAATATCTGGAAGCCGATTAAGAACGCGGTTTTCAATTCGCTCAACATATACGCCGGTAACAACGCACGCCACGGAACTTCACGCCAACTTTCCGGTTCCGGTAACGGATTACCGTCGGTATCACGGATGTATGACATAAACATTAGTACGTCGTCAGTGTTTTGCGTTTGATCGATTTGGTTCGCCATAAAACGTCTTATTGGTAACTCACCTTTCTTGTACGCTTCTTCCAAACTTATCGTTCGTTCACTGTACGGCAGTATCGCCTCGGAATAAACTTCCGACCACGTTGGTGTCATTATCAGGAGCGTCATAAACAGCGAGAGTGCAGTCAGTACCTGACTCGGCGGCAACTGTGCGATACCTAACGCCTGCCGCAGAATCGACAGCACTACCAGTATTCGGACGAACGATGTCGTCATCATAACAATCGCGGGCGACAACGTCAACACCGTGAGTATGAGCATTATTTGTAGCGTTGAGACCATCCCGTCAGGGTTTGTCAGGAAGTCGGGCGAGATGCCTTGTTTCACCTGTTCGGGAACACGTAATGTCAAACTACCGTCTTCGTGCGGATGTGTGTAGCCGTCAACTTCCTTCGGCAAGTACGCCGGATCGCGTCCAACATCAGAACGGTTCACCGCCGCGTTGTTGGAATCAGTCAACGACTGAGCAGGCGTAAGACCGGATTGAGCAACTGCGGTCACTGTTAATGACAACAATGTTATCGTTGCGATGGTGATATGACGTAATGATTGCATTGTTTTATGCGAGGTTGTTTATTTTAGATTGTATGATTAAAAATCTAAAATCGTAAATCTGAAATTCTATCATCCGGCTTTCGCGCGACCGCGTGTTTGGTTTGTTATACCATTTGCCAGCAAACCGGTTAAACTTTCTGTTGCCTGGTTGTCTTTCGCGGTTTCTTCGCTTGGTATGTGACCGTTTAACATTTGGTGGAACGAGGCGGTTGAACTGTTTTTGTCGTACTTACGGCAGTAGCCCAGTAAACGGACAACCTCGTCGCGGTCTGTTATTTCGCTGATTGGTGTTGCTCCGTCGGCTGTTACCGAGAGCAAAATTAAGCGGTCGCCGATTCGCAACAAGTGTAACTGAACCTTCTGCGTTAGCGAGACACGTCCGAGATGCTCCGCTAGTTCCTTCGGGAGTTGAGCGTTACTTTTCGGGCTTGCTCGTTTCATTATGAACGCGAAAAGGAAGAACAAACCTAACACAAGTACCAGTGCGCCTAATGTCGAGATAAGCGGCGACCACTTGACACTCGCGGTTTCTCTTATCGACTTCGCCGGTTTCTCTTTGCGTGTGAGATTGAACGGTTTATCAAGGAGAGCGTCGGGTTTAATTGGTTGCGGATTTGTCGCAACATCGTTACCAAAT
>JAITST010000051.1 GCA_031287585.1 Planctomycetaceae bacterium
GATACCGTGACATTGTGTACCGACTATCAACGTTCCATCTTTCTTGAACGCGAGTGACGACGCTTGGTCTTCGGGTAAGCCGTCTTCACGAGTAAAATGTTCCCATTCGTCGGCGTTGAGTTTGTAACGAGTAATACCAGCGGAAGTCGCAATCCAAACATCGCCGTCAACATGACAGGTCTGTATGTCGAAAACACGTTCGCCGATTGGACCGTCAACAACGTCATAATTTTTCCAACGTTCACCATTAAAAACCGAAACACCAGAGTTAAGATGTCCAACCCAAAGCCGACCAACTTTGTCGATAGCGAGAGCATAAGCATTATCATCGCCGAGACCGTCCTTGCGCGTAAACTGTTTTGAGTTACCCGCGCTATCGTAATGATAAACTCCGTAATCCTCAGTACCAACAAACACACCGCCGTCGCCATCGGAAATCATCGTAGTTATAAACGATGCCTTGATGTTGAGACGGGCAACTTGTTCCGTCTGATTTTCGTCAGACTGAGCAGAATTAACGCTTCGTTCCGCATAAAGAAAAACGGAAACAATAGACAACATCAAAACCAACAAACGGTAAGCCATTATCAAACTCCTTTGGGATAAAGTTTATTGTTCGATAGAACATCATACGGTTGTAGTATGTTTTTTGAAGTGTGTAAAGCGGTTCAAAAATTTTCTGTTACAAAACAATTGATTGTCGGTATGTGACAGCAATTTGTGAAACCGCAACTTTTCCCATAAAGAGCACGTACTACCGCAACACTTTGAATTTATCATTTTTTGAGCAACGGTGCAAGTGCTGCGCCCGCAAGAATTGCAAAGTTTTTCCGTATTAAAAATACGAGCGTACTTGACTTGTACTCTGAATTAGTTTACCATCTCTTCGGTTTGTTGAAGGGGAGTTTGCGTTGTTGCTTGACGGCAAGCGTTACTCGGTACGTTTAATAATCCATAACCAACACTTTGGGTTACTGCTACATCACAACACAAACAATTTTCAATCGTGTCCGGTATAACCTGTTTTCGTTTCCTTTTTTAACCTTTTACAATAGGAAAAATATTATGTCACAAAAAATTTCTCGTCTTGCTTTGTTGTTTGCGTGTTTTGCTTTTACCGCGTTTGCTCAAAACGACAATCCTGTCCAGACCGGTAAACCTGAACCGGGTAAGTTGGTTTTGCAAACTGTTGAACTTCCAAAAAGTACCTGCGTTTGGAACAATCACGATGTTAGTCAACTTGGGATACCGAAGGCGGTTGATAAAACGCAGACCGAGTCGGTTCTTTATTGGTTGTTTTTGCCGAAGGATTATGACGGAGTGAAAATGGTGCCGTTACTCTTGTTTTTGCACGGTGCGGGTGAACGCGGAGTTGACGGCGGAGCGGTTAAGGTTCACGGACCGACTAAGTTGTTGACTAATAATACTACTGCCGAGAGTTGGAAGTTTTTAACTGTTGCCCCTCAATGCAAGCCGAATTATTATTGGTCGCCGGAGCAGTTGTTTTTGTTGCTCGACGATATTGAGAAGAATTACAAGGTTGACAAACGGCGGGTTTATGTGACCGGTTTAAGTATGGGCGGTTTCGCTACGTGGATGATGTTGAACGAAAACGTGTCGCGGATTACGGCAGCGGTACCGATTTGCGGCGGCGGTGATCCGGCGTGGGCTGGCAAGATGCTGGAAACTCCGATTCAGGTTTTTCACGGCGACAAGGACGGTGCGGTTAATATTGATATGAGCCGTAAAATGATTGAGGCGATCGAGAAACTTGGCGGTAAGAAAATTACGTTCACAGTTTATCCGGGTGTCGGACACGATGCGTGGACGCAAACGTATGACAAACCGGAATTGTACGAATGGATGTTGAAACAGAGTTTGTAGAAACGTCCGCCGCCGATGAAACTGACGACAATGTAACAATATATTGCCGTTGGTTTCAACCGACGAGTTTTTGCGTAGTTGCCCCAATGTCTCTATCATACCAAAAATTTTGATAACATATAACAGTCACGTCAACTATTGTACGCTAATTTTTGTCTTTCAAATGCGGCTGTTTTGTTTGCCGATAGTGTGAGTGTCGTATCCTATTTCATTCATCTTGCAACGTTAGGGGAAGTGTTATGTCAAACTCAAATGATAAACCGCAAAATAATTCAAAGGCAAACGAATATGGCAGTGACCTCGATATAACTTCGATGTTCGACAATCCCGCTGATGATGTTGACAATGCGGCTGCTGACGCGGTTGCGGATGATGTTGCTGTCAGTGGTACGGATGCTGTCGGTGATGAGGTTGAACTTGACTTTGGTACGGGCGATGATGTTCCGACCGATTCTACCGATGAACACGCTATACAATTCGATAACGCTGATTCCGGCTTATTGGATTTTTATTTAGGACAACCGGAGTTGACCGTTGACAGCGGGATTGACGCGGCTGGTGATGTTGGTCTTCAATCACCGTTTGACAGTCCTGTTGAAAGTCCGTTCGAGAGTCCATTTGAAACGGAAACAACAAATCAGGAAGCGGCAGACAACGAAGCAATCACAGACGAAGCGACAGCCCCGAACGATAGCGAAGGAATTGAGATAGATAACGTAATGTCCGGTGAAGTTGTTGCGCCGTCTGTTGATGAAACTGATCCGAAAGGTAAAAAGAAAAAAGCGAAAAGGGAAAAACCAAAGAAAGAACCCAAAACGAAGAAGGAAAAAAAGCCGGGTGACGGTAAAAGTATTGACTGGACGCTTTGGAGTTATCGTTCCGCGTCGATAGCCGCACTCGCCGGAACGGTTATCGGAATCGTTTATTGTTCGGTTCTAAATCCCGCGAACGGAGCAACGTTTATGTATCATCTCATTACCGCGTTGAGTATTATCGCAGTCGGCGTGTCGGTAGCGGTGGTACCGTTTCTGTTTTCAAGTCCGTCGGTTGTCGCGAAGAAGAAAGACAACGCCGAGCCGTTCAAAATGCGTTACGGCGAGGTGATGCTTGGGTTGTCGGTTGTTGCGATGGCGATAGGATTACTCGCGTTGTTTATCGAACTTTATAAGTATGACTTTATCATTAAGCCGTGATGTCACGTAACGAATACGATGTTATTGTTGTCGGCGGCGGACATGCTGGAATTGAGGCGGCGGCAGCAGCGGCTCGGCTTGGTGCCAATACCGTTTTGCTCACAAACAACCTCGATACCATTGGTTTGATGAGTTGCAATCCTGCGGTCGGCGGCATTGGCAAAGGTCATATCGTTCGTGAGATTGACGCACTTGGCGGTCTGATGGGACGGCTTATCGACAAAACCGGAATCCAATTTCGGATGCTCAACAACAGCAAAGGTGCAGCGATGCAAGGTCCTCGCGCTCAAGCCGACAAGTCCGCGTATCGCCGTGCCGCCAAAGGTGAACTCGAATCTATACCGAACTTGCGTCTGCGTCAGGATAACGTTACCGAATTGGTTACGGAAAATGTCGGTAACAGCACAACGCAAAAACGAATCATTGGCGTTCGTTCTTCCTACGGTACGTTGTATTCGGCAAGCCGTGTCGTGTTATGTTGCGGCACATTTTTACGCGGCGTACTTCATTGCGGTACAACAACGGTCGGCGGCGGTCGCGGTGCGGAATCGCCGTCAGACGCTCTTGCCGAATCGTTACGCGAAAACGGCATCACGCTGCAACGTTTCAAGACAGGTACACCGCCGCGTATTCACGCGCGTTCAGTCGACTACGCACAACTCGACGAACATCTCGGCGATGACGAACCGGTTCCGTTTTCATTTATGAACGATACGGTCAACAGTCCGCAAGTGAAGTGTTGGATAACGTGGACAACGCCGGAGTTGCACGAACTAATTCGCGAACATTTACCCGAAGCACCGACGTTTAGCGGTCAGATTCGTTCGACCGGACCTCGCTATTGTCCGTCGATTGAAACGAAAATCGACCGGTTTTCCGACAAAGACCGTCACCAACTTTTCCTCGAACCCGAAGGACTTTACACGGACGAAATTTACGTGAACGGTTTCTCAACCAGTTTCGGACGCGAGATGCAAGAGCGGATGGTGCGGATGATTATCGGTTTGCAAAACGTTGAGATTATGCGTTATGCGTATGCTATTGAATACGATTACGCACCGCCGGAACAAGTGCGGATGACACTCGAAACGAAACAGATTGACGGACTATATCTCGCGGGGCAACTCAACGGTACAACAGGTTACGAAGAGGCGGGCGGGTTAGGTTTGGTCGCGGGCGCGAATGCCGCGTTAGCCGTTGCGGGGCGTGAGCCGTTTCTGTTACAACGTGACCAAGCGTACATTGGTGTTATGCTTGACGACTTGATGACACGCGGAATTGATGAGCCGTATCGGATGTTCACAAGCCGCGCGGAGTATCGGTTGTTGTTGCGTCACGACAACGCCGACCGCCGCCTGACACCGATGGCAAACGAAATCGGTTTGGCGGACGCGGAACGGTTTGGACGTTTGCGGAAGAAGCAGGAGGCGATATATGACGCGGAACGGTTGTTGAATACGACGCACGATGAGAACGGTTCGATGATGAAGTTTTTGGCGAGACCGGAAACGAAGTGGGAAGATATGGTTGAGCGGCTGCCGGTGTTAGCGAATGTAGAACGTTACGCTGCCCAATCGGTAACGACAGACGCGAAGTATCGCGGTTACATAACTCGCCAGGAAACGCAAATAGAACATCGCCGCAAACTAACGGAGAGAAAAATCCCCGCGGGAATAGATTACAGTTCAATGCGGCATCTGCGCCACGAAGCAAGAGAAAAATTCGCAAAAATCCAACCGGCAGACATAGCCCAAGCATCAAGAATAAGCGGAATAACACCGGCAGACATAGCGGTTATGATAATGTATTTGAAGGGGGAAGTCGGTGAATGAACGGGGGCTGCTCACTGCGGTATCAAACCATTACTACACAGTTACCGAATTACTATTGTCAAATGTTGCCAATCATCTACCAATCTCACCGACACTCAACGGGAACTCATCCACCAGTTTATTCCTGTGCAGAGCGACCGGATGACCGGAAAGCACCAACCTGCTGCTACACTTCATTCCAGATACTTGTGTTTCTCTACCGTTAG
Organism: Planctomycetaceae bacterium; assembly: GCA_031287585.1. Classification (GTDB taxonomy): domain Bacteria; phylum Planctomycetota; class Planctomycetia; order Pirellulales; family Thermoguttaceae; genus UBA8133. The sequence goes on from JAITST010000051.1 coordinate 5,116, forward strand.
AATTTATTGTTTCTGCTCTGAAATAGTCCGTTATTGTGTCGTTTCGGTTCGTTGTTGTATGCCGTTGTTATCTGATTTTTCAGGAACAACTACTTCGGCTTCTAGTGTAAGTATTATATGTGGTTGTTTAGGGTCGTTTGTTTCGACAAGCACATCTTTACTTATTTTTCCTTCGAGGTGCCGCGTGAGTAACGTCAATGTAATTGTTCCCGATTGACCGGATGGAATCGGGGTTTTCGTGTAATCAGTAATTTCAACGCAAGCACCGCAACTAGCAACAACTTTGTGAATAACAAGGTCGCCGCCGCCAGTGTTACGTATCTCAAATTCGTTGGTGCAGTTGTCACCAACACTGACCGTACCAAAATCGTATGTTACACCATTACGAACAAGTGATTGGTTTTGGAGTTTCCAATAAATTACAGTCCCGCAACGGAAAAAGCCAAATATCAAAACACCAGCACACAAAACAAATGATGCCAACAAAAATGTCTGTTTGATAATTTTCATAGCCAAACCATATTCTATTCATAACGATTGATAACTTGTATTTACGCGGACAGCCAAAAATCTATTCGTCGCTAGCGCATACACACGTGCACCCCTCCCCCGTCATAACGGAAATTTGTCCATCAGGACAATTACAATCCGACGTTGCCCAAGCGGGCGGGATGTCTGGTATCAACGCGAAAGCGAGTATCGCAACTCCAATGTAAACCAGTGACGCAATCCAAGCATCCTGACCAAGCGAAATGCTTTTAAGCATAGAATTAAACATAATCATTCTCCTTCACAGTTAAGTTTGAACAAGTATTGAAAAACATATCCAAATATGTTTTAATCCACAAGCCTTTAAGTATCATGGTATCTCTTTCAGTTTTCTTATTGTCAGCCAAAGAGCATATCTGACACTCGCACGATGTAAACATTTCTGTTACTCCGATTTATTTTTTTTCGCAAATAATTTAAGGATTATCGCCAACACAATAAGCACCATACCTGCCAGCACCAGCAAGCCCCGTTGCCACGTCCAGTAAGAAGGTGTTATCAAGCCGCTACCGTCTCTATTTTTTGCAAGACCACATTCTTTCACCATATATGAATCGAATTCTTGCTCATTGTTAAATGTCATTTTTGGCTCTCCGTTTTCTCCCCAAATATGCATTATACAGTTTTTTTCATTTTTTTTACAAGACACTACAAGTGCGTTTTTAGGAAAATTAAAGCCGAGTAATTTATCAGGCAATTGGGGACGTAGTTCAATAGAATGGAAATTTATCGTCGTAGAAAACGCGTTGCTAACGTCTTCCAAATTCGTTCCCATATAATTTGTCACATCAAAATTCTTTGGAAAAAACGTACCATCTGATAACTGTTCATATTCAAGAATTTGTCTTATCACAATAACAGGTATGGGTATATATTTATTCGCCTCGATTCTTCTAAAAGCATTTGTTAAATAAGAGGTAACTTTTTCAACGTGATACGATTTTTGTGTGTTGATGGTTATCGAAAGATGCGGCGGGTCGTCCTTGTTCAAATCTTCCAAATCAAGAGGAACGATTTTGAAGGATATAAGGTTGTCGCCTTTATTGTTTTTTTCTGTCGTAACAGAGACAACCTTAGCACTGTTAACAAGTTCTTTCAAACTCACCTTATTGCTATTGGAAAAAGAGAACAGAAGATGCGAAAAGGGAAAGCGTAATGATTTTTCATCATGATTCTCTTGAGTAATTGCGTAAGCAGCGTCCGCATCTTTTACTGGAGCACCGCAAAGCGTCGTCTTTTGGAAAACTGCATCCCTCTTATCAAAATTACATTCAAAATAGTATCGTTGTCCCTTGTAATACAATATATCACTAAATTTCTCAACTTTTTCAGGAGTGTCAAACTGTAACTCTACTATTTTGCCAAAGAGACGGTCTCCATCTTTTGAACGAATCCATCGTGAATCTTTTACTATGTTCTGTAAGCGAGTTACAGCATTTTTTTGAAAGGACGGATACAAACATTTTGCGTCATAGATAACACTTATCCCTTGATTGGATAATGACTGCCATGTTTCTTCATATCCCTGAATCGCCCGTGTTACTTCACTTAATTGACTTTCAGTTACTTCCGGCTCATCAGAAAAACAAACACTCTGCAATACAAAAAATACCGACAGAACTATGCCGATAATCGGGTATGTATACGTATTAAATTTGTTCATAATGTATCTCCAAGTAAATAATCATTGTTTAGACATTACCTTCGATAAGTAACACCGGATAAAAAGATATTAACGACATCCGCCTATTGCACTAGCACACCTGAATATTGATCCCTCATTTCCAGCAATAACACAGTTGCCTGCACAGTGAGTATCATGCGCACAACTTCCACAGTAATACCATGACCCTAATGCACAAGACATAATCGGTCTGTCACGAAGCTGGCAATCAGCGATAACTCCGCTTGGTGTCACACACCCATTTATTATCAAATTGTTACAATTTGAACGAACAAAGGTACCGCAATACCATCCCCAACCTTGTGCGCTAGCGGAGTAGTAATACCCTGCTAACAGAGACAAACCAAGACAACAACACCAACAAACCAAATAACGACAAATTCGAGACTTCATAGTTTTTCCTCCCAAAACATTGACGACAATCGGTCTCTCATCCAACTTTCCGCCACACGCAACCACCACGAGTGAAATCTCGGAAAGTGTGAGGGTGAATACCCAACCAATAAATCAATTGTAACAAAAAAATAAAAATACGCAATGAGGCGGTATCA
>JAITST010000246.1 GCA_031287585.1 Planctomycetaceae bacterium
CGCTAAAGAATGTATCCCTGCAAAAATATGTGATTACAGACTACCGAAACAAAGCCCAACAATTTTTTTAACACAAGAGATAGAAATCGCGACTACGCAAGATATAATAATTAAAAAAAAGATTCCGATTCCAGAAATGAGTAGATTATATGTTATGCGGAAGAAAAAAGGAACTGTCAATAAATGATTTTGTGTAACGTCCTGTACTTTCCAAGAAACTGTGGAGAGAATCTGCCCCTGTTCTTGTCCAAAAGTTTTGAAACGCTCATCAATTACTGAATTGAATTTCAAGTCAACTTTAATTTTTTCAAACGTTTATGTCGTCGTTTTCTCATAGGCATCCTCAAAAACCTACCGTCACAAAACAGCAAACTCTGTAAATTTAGAAACTTGCTGAACGGAAAGGTGGAGTTGTTAGAGGTTGCCTATGATAATAGTATTTTTAGATAGATAACAAAGGTGCCGTTATGAAGTATGCAATGTCAGAAATTTTTCTTTGGGCTGTGAAGATACAGTGTAGTGTGTTTTTAATTTTAAGTACGCTAGTGTTGCTGGCTGAGGACGAATATGTAATCCGCCCGAGGCAATTATCAAATATCTCTTGTCCGCCCCGTTATCTGGTTAATATGGATGCGGAGGCAAGATATACCGGTATTGCACCATACATTCTTTTTGAGACAAATCCAAAGTTTAAGAAGGAATCAAATTTTGTTTATAAGAAAACCGACGCGACAATTATACACGATTTTTCAGACAACACTAAAAACCTTAATGATTATACATATTTTTTCAGTGAAATGAACAACGTTACATCATCAGTTGAAGTACCGATACAGAAATTTATCTATTATTACAATAAAAACATATCGCCATCAAGTGAACACGAATTTAATGTCCCTGTATTAAGCGGCGAAAAAAGCATTCTAAAAATGGAGGTATCACCTATATCATTTTGTGTGAAAGTGACTAACGCACGCTCTATGTTTCCACCCCGTATTCACCAGGAATTACTATTACTTTTTTATTTTGAAGAAAAAACGTCTACAGGTTCCATTGGAAAAAAATGGGGGTTATCATATTTAACTTCTAGTAGAAGGGAAATGGTGGGAATATGGGAAATTGGGTTTATCTACGTTCACAATGAGAAAACCAAAGAAAATTGTGTATTGGATGGTATTCGATTTTTCAATGAAAAGCCGACTGAAAATGAAATCAGAGAATTTCTATTCGAAACTGATTTTGGGAATTACAGTGTTTACAATTTTACTGAGTACAGTTCAGCGGTAAACGTTACGGTACTAAGTATTTTCCTATACCCTCCTTATGAATATCTGAAAGAACAGATTGAGTCTGAACTTCCGTCGGCAATCAAAAAAGAACGAATTAAGGTTTATAATGAGGTACTAAGAGGTTTGACTTCAACACAGATGCAACTTTAATCGGTCACGGTCAAGTGCAAACGAAAATTGATCGGTGTTACTGTACACGGTTGAAATTTGTAGAGACGTTATGTACTTGCTGTACTTTCCCAAAAATCATAATACGTAAATTCAGACGTTTGAATTAAATGGCTATACACATTTAATTCGACAACTCTCTCGATAAAACACGTAATTTACGGTATTAGCCGAGTGATTCCATCTACAGTTTCTTGGGAAGTGCAGGTAAATACTTTTGCCCTACGGAGCAAGTATGTAGAAACGTTACATATAACGTCTCAACATTGTTGTAATCTACGTTTACGTTTATCCCATCTATCCCGATTATACTGATTCTTCTCTCTGGGAAAAATTTAATTCTTTTTGGAAATTTGGATAAAGTTTACTTTTTGACCTATTATTACCAATACGTAACAACGTTTGCCGTTCAAATTTTTTTTATGTTCAGATTTGATAGTTATAAAATTTCCAATCCAATGTTCAAACTTAACAACGTCACATCCATCATCGCGATTTTGGCGATATTCGCGCAAGCCATCGGTTGCGCGTCTTTGCCTAATAGCGGTATCGACCCAAGCGGCGAGCGGATTTTTTCCCGTTCGTTGAGTGATAGTTGTCCGTTGAAATCGCCGTTTGAAGACTGTGCTTTGTTCGGTAAGAAAAAAGCAGCCCCGTTTGTTCCGTCGGCTGCTTCACCTTCGCCCGATTCCACCGCGTCAACTACCGGTAACGGTTTACCCGGTATCTCCGGTGCTTATGCGTCCGGTAACTACTCTACCACTACTACCACTTCACCCAACCGTACCGGCAGTATCTCTACCGCTATGATTCCCGAAGCGACCGACGGTGTTGGCGCGGCACGTCCGATAGTTCCGATTCAGGGACCCGCACTCGTTATGACCCCGCGTGAGCAAATCGCGCCCGTTGGCAGTGAAGTCATTTTGGTTTCGAGTTTTCTCGGCAACGACCAGTATCTCCGAACGAACGAGCCAGTCGAGTGGTCACTTGACGGCGTTGGACATATTTTCAGCATCGACCCCGGACATATTTGCGACCCGTTATTGTTCGACTACAAAACCGCGAAGAAATCAACTGACAAATTCGCACTGACTAAAACGAGTTCGCACGAGCAAACTATCCGACGCGGCACAACTGATCCGCGCGACGACATCCGCATTTTACGCGGGCAGAGTTGGGTTTCGGTCAACGCGACAAAGGAAGGCAGCACGTATGTTACCGCAGTCGCGACGAATATGAAAGACTGGTCGAAACGCAGCGACAGCGCGACGATTCACTGGGTTGACGCGGAATGGATTCTGCCGCCAACGACTATCGCCGTAATCGGTTCGACGCGGACATTGACAACTACCGTTCGTCATAAGAGTAATGGCGTACCGCGTACCGGTTGGGTTGTACGATACGAAATTCTCGGCGGACCTGCGGCTGGATTCGGGACCGCGAGAACGCAGCGTGTCGACGTTGAGACAAACGCGGACGGTCAAGCGGCGGTTGAACTGTCACAAGTCGAACTCCTTCCGGGTACAAATGCAATCTCGATTAAGGTTATCAGACCGGCATCGTCGGAAACTATCGACCGCCCTGTTACACTTGCAAACGAGAACTGGCGGCAAGTTTGGGCGAGTGGCAATGCGCTAACTATCGCGGTGACGGGACCTCCGACGATGAAACTTGGTGGAGAGTTACCGTACAAGATTACGGTGACGAATAACGGTACGGCTTCAACGGGAGCGGTTTTGGCGTTGCCTGTTCCGTCGGGAATGCGTTATATGCGAGCGGTTCCGTTGCCGATTCCGTCCTCAATTCCGTCATCTGCCGCGCCCGCCGCGCCGCTTCAATGGGAACTCGCGGATATTCGTCCGAACGAGTCGCGGGTTGTTGACGTGACGTTGGTAGCGGAAGCACGCGGAACGTATAGTGTTATCCCGCAGGTTTATCAGAAAACGATTTACGGTACGGTGACAACGCCGCCGGTAACACGCCCCACTCAAACCGCGCCGCCGGTTTCGCCGTTTCCGTCAACGGGCTCAACTCCGTCAACAACCGCGCCGCCATCGGTAGTGCCGTTTGACGGAATTGGTTCAACCAAACCGCAACCGAATAACCTTATAACGGCGCGTTTTCGTAAACTAACAACGTCGGATTTGCAAGCGGACGAGTTAAAAGCGATGAAAGAAGGTTTACCGGTCGGCGCGGGAATGAGTGCATACGCGCTGGATGTGACGAATGTTTCAGGTCGTGATTTATCAAACGTGAAGTTTAGAGTTTACGCGATACCAGACCGTATGACAGCGAATTTTTGTACGTCATCAAGCGGAGCAAGTTACCTCAACGGCGGTACACCATCAGAGCGTATAGAGATGCTGGTGCCGACATTACAAGCAAACGGAACGGCATCAATCCGCTGCGGATTCCACATACTAAAACCGCTCAACAACCAAACCCTGCGCGGTGAAGCATTGATAGACGATAGAGTATTGGAAACGCCGACGATAGAATTTACGGCAATGTGAGGTGAAAATATCACCGCTCACGATTGAAAATTGGTTACAAATTTACCACGTCTCTTGCCTACTTTATCCGCACTTTATCCATATTTTCTATTCCTCCGCCAATTCTCGAAAGTTTTTTGTAAAAACGGGCAAGATTTTCCGATTGTTCTAAATTTTCCGATTATGTGCGTCCGATTAACTAGGCAGGATATTCCGTTTTTGCGGAGTTTTCTTTGTTTTTACCTCCTTTTATTTGATGAGGTTATAAAGTGGTTAAGAAATTTTATTTTGTTCGCTTCGCTTTGGTTGCGTTGGTTTTGGTTTTCGTTTGCGGTTGTCACCTGCATAAGAAGCCCAAGCGTGGTGTTTTGGTGCGCGGCGATTGGGCTGTTGAATTTAACCGTACTCCTTGGATTGGGAACTCGGCTGAAGTTGAGTACGAGGAAGTTGCCGATTGTGATGACGATAGTGGTTTTCTCAATAAAAATAAACTGAAAAGTTGCCTGCCAAAATTGGGGCGCGCGAAAACTGAAGAATGGAACGGCGAAGTTGTGCCGGATTCGGAAAACTCACCGAACAATAATAACGACAAAAATAACAGTAACGGCGTACAGGAAATTACGCCCGAACAACGTAAGGCAATGTTGCTCAACAAGCAACTTGGCAAGAACGGTCAACCCGCGAACGGCGCAGCGGTATCGCCGACACAGACACTTGCCGGTACTCTCGCGTTGCAGAACTTACAGAGTTTACAGAATCCGCAAACGCCGCTCGGTACTCTCGCATCGCCGCCTGTCGCAGGGCAGCCGCATTATCTACCTATGCCCGGCACGAACGGTTTGATTGGCCAACTTGTTATGCCGACCGGTTCGGTTGTTCCGGGTGCCAGACTGTTGCCGAACGGTAACGTTATCGCTCCGAACGGTTTACCGTTGCCCGCTACTAACATTCACCCGACCGGTTCGTTCCTTGCGTCGAACGGTATGATTGTCCAGCCCGGCGGCATAGTTCTCGCTCCAAGCGGAACGTACATCGTGTCGCCCGCAGCCGCGCAACAAAACGCAGTCACTATCGCAACGCAAAACGGTGTTCCATCTCAAACGATTATCGCAATGCAAAGCGGTGTTCCGACGCAGATGCAAAACGGGATGATGCTCGCGGGCGGTGTGATGATGCCCAACGGCGGTATGCCGATTGTCAACAGCGGCGCGGTTTTGATGCCGAATGGTTTGGTTGCGATGAACGGCGTTGCAGATGGTAACGTTGCGCCGAACAGTGTGATGTTGGCAAACGGTCTTGTTAATCCGGTGAATGGTCAACCGGTCGCGGGGCTGACGATGAGCGGTTATCCGCAAGTTGGTTATCCGCCGATTGGTTACGCGCGGAACGGTTATTCGCCCGGTCACGCACAACCAGCCGAGTCAGGTGAGTATGCCGACGAAGAACAAACGATGGCGAAAACAGAGAGAGAAAACGACAACAAAAATCTCGTTAGTAAGTCCGCGATGCCAGCACCGCGTCATCATCCTGTTCCGACGAAACCGGTTTTTGAACGCAGCAAGGGACTGGTTGGCGAAGGTGTCGAACGTTCACAAACAAGTAACGGCGCGGCGGATAAGACAAACGCACAGGATAGTAAAGCAGCACAAGCCGCCGTGATTCGTCAGGCGTACCTGACCGGAATGGTCGCTGCGATGCGGCAACAACAGGCACAACAGCAAGCGGGCGGTCAGCAAGTTGTTCCGGTTGCTTACAATATGCCAACAAGTCAACAAACGATGAATCCCATGTTGCAACAGCAGTTGTTACAGCAGCAGATGATGCAGCAACAAATGATGCAACAGCAACAGGTGAGTCCGTACTACAATCAGACAAATGTTGCGAAGCCCGGCTTGCTAACAAATCCGCATGCTCTGATACCGGTCAATTCCAACACACCGATACTCGGCTTTTTGGGTTTGGCGAAGAACGAACAGCAACCGAATCAGAATAAGCAACAACATAATCAAATGTTAGCACAGACACCGGTACCGGTCGCCGTACCAGCAACGCCAGTTCAGGTAGTTCAACCGTCACGTGAAGTTCAAGCGAGTATAACGAACAACACGCCTGTCAAACCGCCGCGTCAGAAAAAGTCAGCACCGTTACCATCGCCTAGCGGCAACGCGAACGATACTGATGAAGACGGATTGTCTGAACTGTTAGCAATGGACGACACAACAGTAATTCCGTCCGCAACCGCACCCGCAATCAAACCCGCGACGCAGTTGGAGTCGGAGTCGCCGTCAAAGCCGCAGCAGGTCAAAACGAAACGGAACGGGGTAGCGGCACCGTTACCGCCGACGATACAGTTGGCAGGATTTGAGATGGAAGAGTGATTACTTGTTTAACCAACGAAGCACAAAAGCACGAAGAATACAAAAAGATTTTTATTTGTAATTTGTGTTGTTTTAGTAAAACAACTTAACTATAAAACTCTTTTCTTCCTTGTGTTTTCGTGCTTTTGTGGTTAAAAACCGTGAATAGATACATTAAGCGTTATTATGTCCCGTCTAACTCCTTTCATCCGTTGCGCGAAAACGCTTCTGTTTTCCGTAACGATGCTCATCGTCTCATACGTCTCGACAGCGTTTGGCGGTGACGCGGCTGCGCCGGAGGTGTTTGACCGGATTGGTACGATGCGTGTTGCGATTGTTATTGAGAGTTCAGTACCTACATCTTGGAGCGGTAACTTTGTTGTCAACGGTTTGTTTGCCAACAGTATCCGGTTCAATAACTTCGACTGGTTTAGAATCGACCAAAACGTGTTGTACTTCGCCGAACGTGAACCGAAACGTTTCACTGGTTGCCAAGTTACCATTGACGTACAACCTAACACTATACAACCCGCCGAAATAAAACTCTGTCTAACAAACAACCATCGTCAGTACCGCAACGAGCCGCCGATTAACGAAGTGATACCGCTCGAATCGTTCACGAAACCGAGCAGCGTTTACAAAAAACAACTCGATAGCGACGGTTCTGTCATAACTATCCAACGAGTGAACGACGACGAATTACCTGTTCGTTTGCACAAGGTCAACGGCACTGATTCAAACATTTTCGCACCGAATCAACCGATTCATCTCGACGTGTTCCCGCGTCTAATCGACATCCCGTTCAAAAGCGGAATGAGGGTTCGCGTTGGCATGGCGTTCAACGACGATGGTATCTATACGCCGCAGACGACACTTGACGAAAAACTACCGTGCGTTGAAGTCGCGTTGCCCGAATCGTTCGCGAATAATCCCACTCACCAAATCCCCGTCTCGTTCACGTTGCCCGACCGCGAAGGTTCGTATTCGCTCATCGTCGAGTTGCTCCAGCCGCACGCGAATTCGTTACTCCCGCCATACGTCAAGCGGTCTCCTGCCGTTGCCGCTCGCTCATTGCCGCTCGTCATCGTGGATACCGTGAAAACAGAACGTTATGTTTTACCGTCCGTGAGCAATAGCGGCGGTAACGTTAGTAGTAACGATTTGTGGTGTGAACTACTAAAACATCCGGCAGCGCAGCATCACCAGTCACGCCCGAATCCATTCTCCGTGTTACAACAACGGATGAAGTTACCGCCGTTACCAACGTTGCAAATGCCGACATTGCAGTTACCGCGTCGTAACGATAATTCGTTTGAACAAAACGAGACGCAACCGTTTGTCGTGATACCGGCGCGTAACGATGTTGTTACAAGTAATAACGTGAATAAAGAACAGATGTCGTTCAGTCGGATTCCGTTAGTCAATGGTGACGCTAATAATTCGATGAGTAAATTGTCGGAATCGTTCGCGTTATCACTTATCGCGAATACGCCGTACTTGATTGAAATTGATTATCCGACTGACCGTGAGCAGCGTTTCGAGGTTCAAATCGTTACGACGAATAATAACGGTGAAGATATAAAGACAGCGGAAGTTGTCGATGTGAACTCCGAAACGGCGGCGATGTCGCAATTGCAAACGGCACGTAAGACACGATGTTACCGAAAAATTTTTTGGTCGTCTGACAACACGAAAACTATCGTAAACTTAACAAACCTGCGACCAGTTCGCGACGCGGTTTACGGCGAGATACGTGTATCACGTATCGCCGAAAATTTTCCGAGTGCGTTCGATAGTACCACTGCGGAACGAAATTTTTTCGCAGCGTTCGATAATATTGAGACGTTGTATAATCGTTTCGGATTCACGTTGTCCGACCAAGACCGCAGCGAGTTCGCGTTAGCAAAACGGTTGACCGATTACCTGCTTTTGTGCGGTTACAATGGAGCGGCGTTACCGGTTTTAGACGCGGGACAAACATTGTATCCAAATTACGCGATTGAACCAGCGATGTCAAATGTGAACCGCAAACACGAGCAACGCCCGTCAACAACGCCCGACGTTACCGAGACCATTATGCGTAACTTCGATAGAGAAGGTTTGAAGTTTGCCGCAGTATTCGACTTCTCCGCGCCGATTGCGGAACTCGAAACGTTGCGTATGAAACTAGGTAACAACAATTCGCTCGGCTGGATTGCACCGGATGGAACAGAGTTGCAACCGGAGTTTGACACGTCGGTAAACAATACTGCGGTTAGTGGTTGTTGTCCGTATTACAACATTCTCAATCCAGATGTTCGTGAAGCGATACACAATATCATTCGTCAGTTTAACAAACGTTACAACGCTCATCCTTCGTTCGTCGGTTGCGTACTTCGCCTTTCGCCGAACGGTTACTTGCAGTTGCCGGAACCGCAGTACGGAATGGACGATGTGACTATCGCGAGATTTCAACTTGATACCGGAATTGAGTTGCCCGCTGGCATAACGAACAATTCGCCCGACAGATTCGCACGCCGTTGGGAAGCGATTCGTAAAAATCATTATGAAGCGTGGTTGCAGTGGCGGGCGTTTGTTGTTACGAAATTTTATATGGCGTTACGTGACGAAATTTTGATGGATAAAAATTTTGCAATGCCATATTCCAGAGACAATTCGCCGCGAATGTTGTGTATTGACGCGAGCGGTTTGTTAGAACCGCCGTCGTCCGCGAGTGAACGCCTAACCGCATCGCAACTGATGCAATTACGCGGTTTTATTCCGTCGATGTTTGCGGATAAAAATTCTATTCATTTTGTCAAGCCGACACAAAACATCGCGGGAAAAGATTTTACTCAATTTGCCGCCGCGTTAGAACTCGAACAGTCAGACCTCGACGCAACATTCAACAAACTAGCACCATATTCGATTAAGTTTGTGAACAACCATGGTACGGCGACCGCTACCGATAGCGGCGAATATAGTCGGAAACGTTTTGTACGTTCGATGATTGATGACGATGTTGAAATGTTTTTAGATAACGTTGGTCAAGAGGAGTCGTCACGCGAATTGATAGCGGCGTTCCGATGTTTACCGAATGTTAAGTTTGATACGTGGCAGCCGAAACAGGAAACAGACGCAAACGCGGCAACACAACCGTCAGTACCGACATTACAACCGCTAACGATTCGTCATGCCAAAGTTACAACCAACAAAGGCATAAACGAAGAATGGTACTGTTTGCTCAACAGTACGCCGGTAGAAGTCAACGCGAGTCTGTCGTTCAATTGTAAAAACGGAATCACGTTGACCGAGCCGACAGGCATACGTAACATCGCAACTGCCGCCGCGAAAAACGGAACGTTACAAACAAACATAGTAATGAAACCGTTCGATATGATCGTGTTGAAAGCGAGCGATAGCGTGACGTTGTTGAATGTAACAACCGAACCGTCCGCCGCGTTGTCAACGTTTGAAACAGTAACCCGTACCAAAATTGCCAACCTAAACAGCCGGGTAGGGGCAGCGTGGAAAGGTGTTGAGTACAACGTGATTTACAATGCGGGTTTCGACGTATTGAGTAACCCGCAAGCAACCGGCGCACTTAACGGTTGGCAAGTTGTTCCTGATACAACAACCGTTTTCAATTTGAATACACAACAACCAACGGCAGGGAACGGTTGTCTTTCGATAAACCAAACTAATATGACACCGGCGGGAATTTGGTCTCAACCGTTTGTGCCGCCGAAAACCGGCAGACTATACGTGGTGGTACAAATCGACACAACAAACACGGACGAGACGTTCCTACTGCAAGCGGTGTTGACTGGTTCACCAAACAATAAATCATCAAACAACAAACCGTTTACAAGAGCGGTTGACATAGCACCGTTACTCCAAACGGCAAAACATAATCAACCGTCAACGAAGTGGCAAAGGGTGATAATTCCGTTCGATATGCTGCCGACAGAAGAACTATCAACGTTACGTCTGGGATTCGTAACGAACGGAAAAGTCGTTTGTCGTCTTGACAACATAGTAACATATAATACGCTAATGACAGTAAACGAAAGAAACGAAATGATGCGTTCACTATACGCTGCGGAAAAAAATCTGTCAACAGGCAAACTAGCGGAAGTGACAAAACTATTCGACCGTCAATCGTCCCAATTCCTACTAACTCACATTGCACAACAACAAAACCAACAAACCACAAAAGCATTAATAACACCGCCAATAACAAAAAACAAAAATCAACCAAAATCAAAAGAAAAAGAACCAACAACAAACATATTAGACAGACTAAAATTCTGGTCAACAAAATAAGGACGTT
>JAITST010000272.1 GCA_031287585.1 Planctomycetaceae bacterium
GGACAATAATCGATACACTGTTCTTCTGGCAATACGACTACACCAATAATCAAGGACATTGCGAACAGTGCTACATCTACGAAAAAAACCGAAACGACCTCCCGCCCGAAATGAGAGATAAAAATTGGTGACGCAGGGCTATTATGAAGGTATAACCTTTTTGCTTTATTTTTACCGGAAGTAGCAATTATGATACTGGATGGATTGAGCCAACTCGTAGAATACAATGGCTATGAATTACTCAAGCAGGCGCGCAGTCGTTGGGTTGTTGAGGCGACGAAGCGGCTGAACCAGCCGTGGCGTGCGAAGCCGAAAGATTTGTCGCGGTTACGTGAACTGATGGGTAAAGGTCACGAGATGACGCTGCCGATACCGGAGTTGGCGGCAGATAATCCGCACGGGTTGTCGGCAACGCAGTTGCGCTCTAACGCGATACAAAACTTTGACCGCGTCTCGCGCGATATTGATTTGGGCGATGGCGTTATTGCAAAGCCGGAATATATTGCGAAGATGAGGCAGCGCAACTTGTCGGACGTTAATACTAGACTATTGCGTCGCGGTATTAGCGGTGACTCTGCGCGATATTCTGCTGGTAAAAATCTTTTCGACAAAGTGTTACTATCGCGTGCAAATAATGCGGTAGAGCTAGAGGATAAATTTAGACATCGGATTTCTACTGATGACTTTTTTAAGTTGAATCCGCTAGCCAAGACCTTAAATGACGATGTAAGAACGTTGCACGGATTCACGGAAACACCAAATTTACCTAATACTTACCTTCACGTCAGGCATAACATAAGCGACGAAGCAAATGGTTGGTATTCGGTAATGAATGGCGACATTGCAAGAGAGCAAATCACGCTCGATATGCCGGGCAGTTTGCAGTTCCGCAATGCGTTAGATAAAGGGAGGCGCGTAACAAAAAAAACACCAGAACAATTAAGCGTGCTTAATTTGCAACGACAAATACGTTCGCCGCTTACGGCAGGATTCTTTGGTCATGAATCAGCACATCGCGCGGCAGCGCACCAGCAGTTCTTGCCCAAAAGCACCTTTTTGACGGAAGAACTCATTAACAACTCAACATTACGCCAATCGTTACCTAAATTACGAAATGACGCAGATAGGCGAGCGATAAAGTATGTCACAGATATTGGCAACATCAACCGACTGAAAACAATGACAGGCGAATTGACAGAGACCGCCGCGAGGCGTTTTTACGAATCGGGGGAGTATGCTCTTTTGCGTCAAGCACTGCCTGAAAACGGCGGTGTGTTACCAGCATATTCGAGGGCTGCAAAGCAAATGCCCGCTAACTTCACAGACGAGGAAAACGTACTCATAAGGATACTCTTACACCGCGCAGACACCCTGTTATTGAGGTAAAAAAAGCCCCCGTTCAGGGAGCGGGTTACGTTATTGTTGGTTTTGCTGTGATTGCATATACTCATAAGCGTCTCGATTTTCTCGCTCGCACCGTAGCCATCGGTTGTACATACTATCTGCCTGCTTTGCAGATTCCATCTGTTCGTATGCTCGCTGAAGCCGCCTCTCTGCCTTCGGTCTTTCACGGCTGTCAGACGCTAATTGGGCTAACGCTTCTTTGGCTCTGTCATACGCACACATTGCTTTTCGGGTTACAGTATTGCAACACACCGCAACTCGTGTTATTGTGAAATTCTTTCGTAGCGTTACAGGTTTCACGGGTTGTTCCAGTACCGTTGTTCCTTCCATAACCAATCTCCTTTCATTAAAAGTTTTGCTGTCTCTAACGTAGAGACGCTCACTACTATATGCCCCAATTATGCGCGTTTTGCGCGGGGGTGTCAAGGGCGGATTTGGTTAGAGTCTTCTCGGTGGGTGTGTAAATTTTTTGTAGGTTTTGTATAACTACCCCGCTTTTTGCGACAATGCCCCGTGGGATTGTCAATAGAATACCCTGCCAAAATACCTACAAACTTTTTACAAACCCAAACTCACAAGTCGTTTACGACGACACTGAATATGTTTTTGATTATTGACAATATGTTTTTTCATTTCACCCAAGAGACCCATTGATTAACAATCCAATTTAAGTTATACTGGTGTTGCTTTTTCATTAAAGAGTATGCTTTTTGCGGCAAGTAACAACAAATTAATCCATAACCGTTTATGCTTAAAACATTAATCCTCAAAAATGTGGGTCCAAACGCCGAAATGCCTCCGTTTGAATTTGGTGAACGCCTGAATATTTTGACGGGAGATAACGGTTTGGGTAAGAGTTTTCTGCTGGATATTATCTGGTGGACATTAACAAAAACATTTCCTGCCGATATAAATCCCCTTTTGACGGGCGGACGAGCGGCTTTACCGATAAGAGGAAAAAAAGGGGAAATTACGGCGATGTTTTCCACAAAAAGCAAAAAATTATACCCTTTTACGAGTTCCTTTGATACGAAAAAACAGATATGGGGAGTGCCGCAAGGACGACCTACCAATCCGGGCATTGTTCTTTATGCAATGTCTGATGGAAGTTTCGCCGTGTGGGATCCGGCACGAAATTATTGGGAAACATCACCAAGAAAAACCGAAAGATCACATCGGGAACCGTATGTTTTTAGTCCAAAAGAAATATGGGATGGATTGAATGACAAAGATGGAACATCGCTTTGTAACGGCATCATTCGGGATTGGGCAAGTTGGCAGAAGGAAAGTAAAATTCCATTTGAGAATCTGAAAGTATTATTAGAATGGTTGTCGCCTTCCACTAATGAATTAATCACTCCTGGTGAATTGACCCGTATTAGTTTGAAAGATGTTCGGGATATGCCAACGCTTCGGATGCCGTACCGACAGGATGTTCCTGTTGTTCACGCTTCATCGGGTATGCGCCGGATTATTGCGTTAGCGTACGTTCTTTTATGGGCTTGGCAAGAACATAGAATTGCGGCACATTTGATTCATGAAACACCAAGCAACCAAGTCGTTTTTTTGATTGACGAAATCGAATCGCATTTACATCCTCGTTGGCAACAAAGCATCGTTCCAACAGTAATGTCGGTGGTAGAAAAACTGCATAAAGAAGCTAAAGTACAACTTATTGCAGTGACGCATTCTCCCCTCATTATGGCTTCGATCGAGCCAACATTTAACGCAGAAAAAGACGCTTGGTTCGATTTTGATTACGAAGATAAAAAGGTAACCCTGACCAAGCGAGATTTTGAAAAATACGGCGACGCCAACACTTGGTTATCCAGTCCTGCTTTTGATTTGAAAAGTACCAGAGCCATCAAATTCGCGGAATTCATCAATAAAGCAAGTGCCATGCTCGAACAAAAAGAGCCTAAACAATCAGAAATACAAAACATACATAGTCAACTTGTTCAAGCCCTTAACCCTGAAGACGACTTCTTAATTCGTTGGCAGTATGTTTGTCAGAAGAAAGGATGGTTAAAATGATTCCAATACCAAGACAGATGGAACCAGACGGATTTGATAGAGACGTTCGGCAAAAAGGAATGCAATGGTTACGCCAGCATAACATTCCATTAAACACCGCACCGTCGGATGCTTCTGAATTGCCGCCTTATTGGCAAAAATACAACGAACGATTGTACGATGCTTATAATGGGATTTGTTCCTATTTGGCATTTTATTTTGAATTTATATCTGGTGCTTCAACGACGGATCATTTTATTGCTAAATCCCGCAATGCGGGTGACACTTACGAATGGGACAATTATCGCCTTGCGTGCCTTGGGGCAAATCAACGAAAAAATAAGTATGACGATGTCCTTGATCCTTTTACAATGCAACCCGAAACTTTTTACTTAAATTTGCTCTCTGGTGAAATCGCAGTAAATCCCTCTATACAAGATGATGGATATAAGCGAACTGCGGAAACAACAATAAAACGGCTTGACTTGAACAGCCCCCGCCATAAACAGATGCGGATTCGGCATTTTGACGAATATAGGAGACATAAAATTGAAAATATCCTTGAACATTATAACCCATTTGTTTATTACGAGGTCAAAAGACAGGGATTGTTGTGAAATTATAGTCTTGCTTGCTCCGAAAGAACGAAGAAACTATATCTACTCATTCGATACATCCGCGGAACGTGTCAATCTCAATCCGAGTCGAACCACTTGGCTTCAGTACCGCAATCTGACCGAAAGCCGCTTGGCGGCACAACCGAATGACCATCAGTATTCGCCATAGGAAAAATTTCTAGAAAGTTTTTGATACCTAACAATGGCTTCGTTTTGTTGCTTAACTGCATCAGATGGAACGTAAGCCGGTATAGCAGAAAAAGCCACATCTTTTTCTGCGTTAGGCAAATTTTGTGTATCCTGTTCCCAGCGACGAACTTTTTGTAATTCTGCCGCTAATGCTTCGAGTTCTTCGTTCATTGTCGCCCCTCTCTATCGCGTCTGTTAGCAATTCGTCTTGGAATGGATTCTAAGACGATGACGAAATTAAAAACAAACCCTATCAAAAGTCCATAGTAGCATCAAAGAATGCTTATGAACAACTAACAAGGAAACCTCCTACAATTATGCGCGTTTTCTGCGGCGGTGTCAAGGGCGGTTTGGCGGAGCGGCGTGAACGGATTTTTGGGGGAAAAGTTAAAGAAAAAATTGTTTTTTGTCGATGACGGGGCGAGTTGCTTCTTTTGTTTCAGTATCTATAATGGTAGTACAATGGATAATCTGCCCGAATGGAACTCACATGGAATAATACCTCCTTTCGTTGTTGCTCCGACAGATGAGAATCGCTCTCCTTATGTTATCTCACTTATGGATTTTGCACTTCGTTTTGCGACAACAATAGAACGAATTAAAATTTTTAAGGGTTTTATGCAGTATCGAAAAGATTTGCATTCGATTGGTATTGTATCGGGTTTTCAGTGGTTAGATGGAAGTTTTTTAGAAAACACAGAGCAGACTAAAAATAGGTCTCCGAAAGATATTGACGTAACTACCTTTTTCAATTTACCAGTAAAAAAACACGTTATACAGAGAAGATTGAAAAGAAAAAAACGTCAGCAGTATTTCGCGCCGCCGATAATTTCATTCACACAAAAAAGCATAATTGAAAAAAATCCAGAACTTTTCGATTCGATT
>JAITST010000289.1 GCA_031287585.1 Planctomycetaceae bacterium
CCGGGCAAATACGTTCCTTTTTTGAGTTGCAGGTTATCGAGACCGTACCCTTCGGCGATGTCGATTTCGCCGGTAACGCGGTTCAAAATGGAAATGGCACCGCGTTTAATGTCAATGCACGTCGCCATCATTTTAAGAAGCGGTTGAAAAACGCTTTCGATATTCGACGCACTGGCAAGAATAATGCTCATCTCGTAGAGAAGCCGCATCTCCTCGCAGACATGGTCTAATGGATATTCTGAAACAGTGTCAGCGTCTGTAATCACGTTTTTTGATTTTTCACAGCATTGTTAAGGAAAAACGTAGAACACCGATGAGAAATATACGCAACTCTTATGCCAAAATCCTTGACAACAAAAAAAACAGTGTTAAAGGGAAAATAGAACAAACTACAAACTGTTTCTAAAATGTTGATGTAATAAATTTGTCGTAAAAAAGCATAAAACGACAAAAATGTTTCTTTTTCGAGATACAAATACAATATTGCCGTGAATTGAAATTTTCCGGCATTGTCAATTTAGCATAGGCAGATTGCCGTTGAGTTTTAGCATGAGAAATTTTAGGGACAGTTTTATTATTTCTTCGCTTTTGGAATAGCGGAGCGTCCCTCGGTGAAATCTTGCCAAATAGTGCCGAATCCGGCAGTTGTATACCTCCACCGTGAATGTCTCTCTTCGTCTGCAAGTGTTTCTTCGCCGGAACAAAGTCCTCATAGGGTACCCAATAATCTGACGCAACATTCTTCATCGGCACATCTTTTATCTCGTCCCACAACTCCCGACCCGTCTACGTTGACTTGTCGCCGAGCACAAACAGCATGTAACGTTTACCTTCACGATTCACGGCAAACCGCTGCCTGTCCGACAAGGTTCTCCAAACGTGATACATCAGTCATTGCTGAAAGTTGTTTCTGGACCTTCGGCTGGACGGCATGAAATCTCGCATTAAGAACGCTCTGAACGGACAATGCAGCACCTCTGGCTTCACCCTCGGTAACGCCTTCCATAAACTTTTCGTCAAAAATAGGTTTCAATGCTTTTTTAACTTTTTCGTCGCCCAGACGCTTGTTGTGAACTGCCATCACCTTGGCTATGCAAATGATAATTTCTTTCGTCAACTCTATTTTCCCCTCTTCATCGGCAATTTTTGCCAACGGCAGCATCACTTCATTGAATTCGGATTATTTTGCTATTTTGCAGTCGGACTGCCCCCCCTTGTTCATTATGCCATACCTTGTACAATAGCTTCTGTCGGCTCAAAATTGTGTTTGTTTGGGATTTTGTTTTGTGCTATATTGAGATTGGATGTCTGCGATGAAAAAATATCTTCAACACGTATTAGTTGCGTTTTCTGTTCCATTGCTTGCTCTCTTCGCAATGAGCCTCTGGAGTCTTTCTGTATATGGGGACTGTTTCAAGGTTTTTTTAAGATTAAATGGGACGGTTGTAGCCCCTGACAACGGTTCTCTTGATGTCGGAGAACTTTACTATAATGAAAAAGGAATTGCAGTTTTTTATCTTGAAAACCTTACGTCTGGACCCGTTTATTTAACTGGTTATACTCGCGGGTGCAGTTGTAACCACCCTTAACCATAAGTTACGATTTTGCTCTTTACGAATTCTTGGAGAGATACCATTGTATCTCCCCAAGAATTTGGGTGTCCGCGTCAGTTTGTTTTTAACCATAGTTTTACCAACTGTTTTTCCCATGAAACGTTTTTCTCTGCACATCTATTGGTCTTTTGTCGTCATTGGAACAATGCTGTTCTGCGGCAAATCGTTTGGTGATGTTTCATCGCTTTATGACGAGAAAGCACCGCAATTTTCAAAACTTTCAGCCGACGAGAAAAAACTTCTCCGAGAATATGCAGAATGTTACGAAAAATTACGTGATGCTTATGGCAATGCAACAATCGCTGCGGCGAAAAACGGGGACAGCGGTGATATGTCTCGGCTTGTTTATCGGGCAAGAGATCGAAAGAATTTTCGATTAGATAAATTCAAATACGATATTAGCCCTGTTGCGGATGATAAAGCGGAATCTCTTTACTTTATTACACCATCAAATTACCTTATCAGTGAACTAGATGAGAAGACTTCAACTTACGTTGTTCACCATTACAGTCAGGACGATCAAGACGGTGCAAATAACTTGACAGCGGAGCCGTTCGTTAATGCCCCTTATACGCTTCACGTTTTTCTGTTGGAAGTGCTGATATTCAAAAAACAAGCACAAGTCAAGGATTTCGTTGTCGAACATGTTCGCTTGTTGCCGGATAATTTGGTTCAAATAGAGACAACCCAGTATTATCCAGAAGGTCAGGAGTGTAAAGGAAAGTTTATTTTTTACCGCAATAAATGCTGGGCAATCAAAGAGGGAACATGGGGTAATAAAACAGGTACCATGCTTCATTCCAGTTGTGAATACGAGGACGAATTAAGCGAAAACGGCTGTCCGCGTATCAAGCACATAGCATCATGGATCGATTACGGTACGCGGATAGCAGACCGCAAGGATTATACGATCACAAGTTGTGATTTTTCTCCGCCGCTTCTTACCGACTTCGATTTTCAACGTTACGTGAGCGTAGGATTGCCGAAATCACGAGGGTTGAGTACGTTCCAAATTGTTTGTATATGTGCAGGCTTTTTCCTAATCCTCTTGGCAATATTCAGAAGAGTACGTAAGGTAAAAAACAAGGATTAATCGAAAAGGAGTCCTTCGTAACACCGGTGGTCATTGAAAATGGATGTGCCATATACCGCAGTTACTTAAAAATGGCGTTTCCTATTACCCTTTGTTTGTTCACACTGATCTTCACCCAGTGCTGTCG
>JAITST010000325.1 GCA_031287585.1 Planctomycetaceae bacterium
CGTTACCTTTTGAATCAAAAATACTACCATTTCGGCTAAAACCAACCATAGCACCTTTTGTATTATAAACGACACCGTTATAAACGTTCACATTTTGTCCAACACCCATCGGGTTACCGTCCAAATCGTAGATACGACCGCCTTGCGTGTAACCAACATGGTTCCCTTTTGAATCATAAACTTCACCGCTATACACGTTCGTGTTCTGACCGATACCGCTACGGAAACGTACAAACGGGCAATTTCCGTTAGGGCATAATAGCGGACAATTTCCGTGTTGACATGTTCCGAACTGACATGCTTCATCGTGTTGATGATTCATAGCGTAATTGTATTTATCGAGATATGCCGCACGTGCTTTTTCGCACACTTGCGTTTGGCAAACTAATGGGCAACTTCCGTGCAAACAATGTCCGTGAAAGCACGCCCCGTGTTGGCAATCTTGCGTCACCGCCGTATCCTGATAACGCAGCCCTTGCGGATGTAACGGCAAACGACGTGAACCGTTTTTTACGAAACAATTATTGTTACTGCAATTACCATTAAAAATAACGCCGCCGCAATTCGTACAAGACGTTCTATGATTGCTGTATGCCGAACGTGGTGTAGCGCAAGTGACATTCAACGGAATAGTAGTACATTGTCCTTGTTGCCGTGTACTCGCGATCGCAATTTTTCTTTCCGGCGCAACAGCCCGCGGTTGGTATTTAACCGTATTTTGTGCAGAAAATTGTTCTTCCGGAGGTACTGGTGCGGGAATACCGACTTGCCCCAAAAACACGCCCTGTTGTTGAAACACATTTTGATTTTGCCGCGCAGCAATATCAATCTGCCGCCACTTATCGTTCTCTTGATTCGCTGGTACCGGTGATTTCTGTGCGAACGTAGTCGTGGCAAAAATAAACAATGCCGTCGCTGATAGAAGTAAACGTAAACTCGAGTCTGTCATCGCCATTATCCCTTGTTACAAAAGTGAGTTGCCAAAACGCTATCGTAAAAACGTATGCAATACGTCCATACAAAACACTGACCGACACTATCTATCGGAGTTTCCTATCTTGCAAAATTTTAGAATTACCGATATTGTAAAGAGACAAGACACAATGTGCGCACATAATCGGAAATATACACAAAACGTTACCCGCACGCACAATCTGAAACATGCTTAAAACACAACTTACACGCATAATCGGAAGCGAAGACAACACGCTACGTACTTGCGATAACTTCTAAAAATCACCAACTCAAAATAACAATCTTCGTAAAATCAGGATATTGCTGAACGAAGAGTTGAGGGGTAGAAATCGCCTTGTATAATCGGAATATTGCAATTAATCGTCAGATTACGTACTACCGAAACCTCATCACTATAATAAATGACTCAAACCGTAAACGCTTTGCGTTTGCCTAAATTGTTATTGCATAAAAAGTGGATATTTCGTTAATCTGTACCGCCCTTTCTCTGTTCCGTCCAACAATCCACCCCCGATACACAACGCCAAAACAGGCATCACAAAAACAGTAATCCGCGATTTCATTGTTTCGCCTCCGCTCTATGATTTTTGTACCAATTGATAAATTTAAGGATAATGCTTAAGACTATACAACACAACCCGGTGACAATGAGCAACACACTAGTAAGAGTAAATTTTGGTTTATTATCATAAGAATAAAATGGTTCAGGAAAATCGTCACCCGTTATTACCACAGTCGTTTCTGTACGGCTGTCATACAAACTATCGCCGCGATGAAGCCCCAGCCGTTGCAGAGAAAAGGCATCAGCGGGCAATTCGGTATTAATGTTGTTCAATTTCCAGTCAACCGTTTCATTGATGGTAAAATTTTCAAGAGTATTTTTACGAAACCAAGTAATCTTTTTAGGTATCAAAAATCCGGAGTTTTTCTGAAAATTACATTTCCAATTAACGGTATCTACAACTTTTCCCGCATCTCTACGAATATACTCGTATGTTACATTGTTTGCTTTTTGTGACATATCGAAAACAAATTTTTTCTCAACGGAGATGATACCAACACTACTTTTATTTTCAAATATAATATTATTGTTCTCGGGTACAATTCTTATATAATCACCAACGTTGTTCTTTGCAAGGGATTCAAACGAAACAATTTTGTAATGTTTCATCGCATCAATTGAACTCTTGATTTCATTAATAACATCAATATGTTCATAATATATCCGAGCAAAAGGGTCGAAATAATTGGATAAATGTCGAAGGTTTGGCAAAGAGGAATTCACAACAGCAATCCGGTTGACATCCGATACTTTCTCTGGAATGAGAGAACCGTTATCATCAACGGTAAAACCACTTTGTCCCAAAGAATACCAATCAAAACTGTAGAATACGTCATTAAGATAAAGATAATTCGTATTTGAAAGAAACAGTTTGACTTTCTTTTTATTCAAAACAGTATAATGATCACGCAATTCACTTATCGAAATAAAATTTCCGGTCTTCCTATCAACCGTAAAGTTATAAAGACGCTCAGTATATTGTTTGCTAGGAAGTCCCTTAACGATTTTATCATTTACGTACGTACGACGCACAATCGCCTGTCCATCCCATGAATAAATTCCGCCATAATTTGACGCAATCAAATCACGGATATTTTCCAGCCGTTCCAAATCGCTAGACAAACACGCCGTATTGAAAAGCAACGTCAAGAATACATAACAAATAAATGTTTGACCTGCGAATCTGTAAAAAATTTTTCTCATTAATCTGTACTTTCTCAAAAATCACAATACGATGTCACTAACTTACAACGACTTTGTAAAGTCATTTTTCACAGGTATATAAAGATAGGTAAGGGTAGTTTTTTGTATTCTATCCTTTATCCGAGTTAGGTCTGCTCGCGACAACAATATGATGCCAACAATTTTCAAACGTGTGCGATATAGGCAACTTCTAACAACCCACTAAATATAATTTTTTTGATTTAGCCGTTTCCCTTGTCTGAAACGTTAAGCAAATTTCAAAAAAAGCGGCAACTCTCCCTACTCATTCTCTCAAAATCGTTACCCCCGGTCAAGCAGGCACGCCGACACATATCGTTGGTCAAATTCCGCATCCCAATCCAGAAATTTGCTCGCTGTATTCCAATAGTCCGCAACGTCTCATCTTTCATCCGTTTCTTCTGCATAGCAAAAACGTGTTCAACACGGCAACGCACTCGCGATTTGACATTGTTACAAAATCGTTGCAAAAACGTAAGCGGGTTGTTGCGATATCCCTTCTCGCAAACCTGCATCGTGAAACCGCGTTCTTCCAAGTACGGCTGAATCGGATTTCGTTCACTGCCGACGTACGCCGAATCCGTGTGGAATTCCTCACCCTCGCGACCAGACAAATTTTTATTCGGTATTGCGTTTTCATTTCTTTTATTGTATATTGTGTTCTTGTTTGTGTGTTTTGCACAGGTTTTGTAGTGGTGTTTTGTTTTCCGAATTGCGTCTGTTTTCGATATATGACTGTCACGTCACAATTAACTCTTACACTTCAGGAAGCAAGCGATGCGTCGGTTATTGTTGACGCTAGTTCGTTGCGGGTGTTGTGGTACAAGGAGTCTTTTTGTCATTTGTTTGGAGTGCCGGAAAATGACGGCAGTTGTTCTCCTTTGGCTTCGTTTATTCGGGATACGGAAGCGGTTAAGCAATTTGTTTCTTCACTGAAAAAATCCGATAACAAACATTCTGCCGATGTTGTTCACGTACAACTTTCACGTAACGATTGTGATTATGATGTTTCCGTTTTTGCAGCTGATTATAACGGTGTCTCTTGTTTTGTCCTGATGTTCAAAATTATTGTTGATACCTCGCATACCAACGTTATATACCCCAACGATCCCGAACAAGTTGCCGTCAAGTTGGCTAACCGTACACGGAACGAGTTCATTGCGAATATAAGTCACGAAATCCGTACTCCGATGAACGGCGTACTCGGACTTGTGGACTTGCTCTCCGACACAAACCTTGACGAATTACAAAAACAGTACGTTAGCACGATTCGTCAGAGTGCGCATTTGTTGCTCGTGGTTGTCAACGACCTCCTCGACTTCTCGAAAATTGAAGCGAACAAATTTGTACTTGAACATCTCCGATTTTCGCCGCGTAAGATTATCGAAGATGTTTGCGACGCTCACGCGTTTCAGATTTATGAGAAGGGAATCAAAATCGTATCGCTTATTGAGCCGGACGTTCCAGACAACGTTCTCGGCGACCAAGTACGTTTCCGTCAGGTATTGTTGAATCTCGTGAACAACGCAGTGAAGTTCACCGCGAAGGGCGAAGTTGTGATTAAATGTAAAACGGAAGCGAGTACCGGACGCGCGTTACTGAAGATTGCGGTTAGCGATACAGGAATCGGAGTAAAACCGGACTTGCTCAATGCGTTGTTTGAACCGTTCACACAAGCAGACGCATCAACGCCACGGTATTTCGGTAGTACAGGTCTCGGACTGTCGATTTGCAAACGGCTTGCGGCGTTGATGAACGGTACGATTTCGGTAGAGAGCGAATACGGAAATGGGGCAACGTTTTTCTTCGATGTGAACCTCGACCTGCCGGACGAAAAGCGTGCGAAGTCCCGCGATTTAAGTAAGTATAGTTTGCTGATTTTCGATTCGCACGTGACGACGCGGACATCGGTACGAATGCAGTTGAAGAATACTGGAATTAACGTTGACGAGGCGGGTTCGCCGGATGAACTGGAACGGTTGGTTCAGCAACACGATACGGACTCGAATCCGTATGACATTGTATTGCTTGACTGCGATTATCCCGGATTTGATACCAAACGTTTGGAGTCAATGACGAAAAATTTTCTACCGTTCCAACGAACGAAACAAGTGCTAACGTTTCCGTTAGGTTCGTCGATTCGACCGAATAAGTTGGACATCCCGCAGACGTGCGGATTCCTCACGAAACCGATACGGCAGCAATCGTTACTCGACGTGATAACGAGTATGCTGGACAAAGGCATTGAGCGTGAACGCGAGCAGGTGCGGAATGCGGTTACAGAGGACAGCAATCGGGAAATTCGCGAGGCGGAGCGTGAATTGTCGGCGGGGGCGTTACAGATATTGTTGGTTGAGGACGTGAAGATAAATATAATAGTAGCAACGGCGATGATAACGGCGCAAGGACACAAGGTAGAAGTGGCGGAGAACGGAATTGAGGCGTTGGAGTTGTTGCGTAAAAATGATTACGATATGGTTTTTATGGATTGCCAGATGCCGGAGATGGACGGTTACGAATGTACGGAAATAGTGCGTTCACCGGGTTCGGGAGTGAGAAATCCGTTAATACCAATAGTGGCAATGACAGCCCACGCAATGGCAGGCGACCGCGAGAAATGCCTCGAATGCGGAATGGACGACTACATAACAAAACCAATAGACGCGAGTAACCTAGCAGAGACGATAGCAAGATGGCGAGGTCGGAATTAATAGGACGTTGGGTGTGTAAACTTTAGTGGGGTATTGGTACAATGTCTTTTTTCTCTCCGTTCCCCTTTTACAGACAAGGAAGTCACATGTTTACTATCACCTCCCGTTCCGATACCGAAGCCCTGCTTCTCGAAAAATTTCAAGCCCTTCTCTCCGAAC
>JAITST010000330.1 GCA_031287585.1 Planctomycetaceae bacterium
GGTCAGGAGATCGAACACTGGCAACAAGAGAGCGGTTTGGCAATCTTGAAACGCTTGCTGGTGGTGTCGATGGCTTGTTCGGTGGTTTGGAGTTTGCAACGCAATGAGGGTGAAGAGGCAAAAGAGTTGAAGCAAGTCTTGGTTCGTTTGAGCGGAAAGTCGCAAAAACGCGGCAGTCCGCCGACAGCGGGAACATTGCTGTCGGGCTTATTTGTGCTCTTGAAGATATTGGATTTCTTGGATTCAATAGGCAATGACTTGACCCAGATTGACAATTTACGAACACGCCTCGCAAATTTCGCAGAAATATTTCTGTAGATATTGTTAGCTGTCACACGGAGTTATCCATATTTAACCCCTACGGGGTAAGGATTTGTAGTGACGCAACACCCCGTCGGCTAAAGCCGACGGCAAATAACCGTAGACTAAAGTCTACGGTTAATAAAGTGTCGTCGCTAGCGCGACTTGATCCCTACGAATCCTTACCCTGCGTGGGGGTACCACACGTGACCTACGAGTATCCGAGTATCTTTTGATTGGCTTGGTATAGTTTCCGAACAGGTTTATTCCTTGCTGTTTATGAAATAACCCGCAATCGTTTCAAAAATCGTTTCCGGTTCTGCCATTCTTCCAATTCCTGTTTCTCCGCAACTTAGGCGACCTGTGTTTGGTTCTATGATTTTTGCTCCGTCTTCTTTTAAATGTTTTAGGTTACGTTGTACTGACGGCTTTTGCCACATTACGGAATTCATAGCGGGGGCGAACAGCAACGTTCCGTCGAACGATAGGCATAGCGTACTGACCAAATCGTCGGCGATTCCGTTTGCGGCTTTTGCTAGGATATTCGCGGTTGCGGGTGCGATACAGAATACTTTTGCGGCTCGCGCTAGTTCGATGTGTAAATGAGAAGACGCACCATCGAACGTTTCACAATGAACGGAACGGTTTGTCAACGCTTCAAACGTTTTTGGTGCTATCAACTGTGTTGCCGATTTTGTCATCACAACCGACACACCAAAACCGCTACCGACAAGACGGCTAACCAACATTGCCGTCTTGTACGCCGCGATTCCACCAGTTACTCCGACCAAAACTTCACGAGAAACACCGTTCTGAGTTACAGTATTCATTGCTCGTCACGCTAGATCATCAAAGTTGATGTCAGTCGCACTCATTGCCGCTGAGCCAACTTGACGTTCGCCGACACTGCCGTCCGCTTCGAGGAAGATGCGGTCTTGCAGAATTTCGTTGATGACAATCTGAAGTTCGTCAAGTCCATCGGTTTCGACAAAAGCAATCGCTCGCTTGTTCAGAGCAATCAGACGTTTTTGAATCAACGCTGATAACTTAAAACGCCCGCCGACTTTTTGAACCAGTCTCTCTTCTTTGAGTTCTTCAATCATAATTTGCTCCTATGATTACAGTGATTAAAATTACATAAACCGTTAGGCATTACCGCGTCCATCGGGCTTATGCCTATACATCGTGTTTATACGTTTGCAATCCGTTTTAACAAATCGCAAAAATGTTTTGTTGCTAACACAAGGTCGCTGTTTACAATCCGGTGGTCGTACTCCTTCGCCCGTGTCAATTCCGCTTCCGCTTGTTCCAAACGGCGTTTCAACGAATCCTCGTTTTCCGAACCACGTCCACGAAGACGCTCTTGCAACACTTCGCGGCTCTCCGGCTCAATAAAAATTGTTATCGCTTCCTGACGTATTCGTTTAACTTCTGATGCCCCCTTAACGTCAATTTCCAGCACAACCCAGTTACCCGCGTTTAGGTGTTTGTCAACTTGACTTTGTAACGTTCCGTACCAATCTCCGCCTTTGTAAACTTCAAAACATTCCAAAAATTCACCGTTGAGCCGCCTCCGTTCAAACTCTTCTTTGTCCATAAAGAAATAGTCAACACCGTGTTGTTCACCCTGACGTGATTTGCGTGTCGTCGCTGAAACACTGAAAACAAGCGGCAACGAACTACTCCTGAAAACTTCACGAAGCAATGTTCCTTTGCCAACACCCGACGGACCTGAAACAACTAATAACTTGCCGTTTGACATTTTACTCTATATTACTCTTACTCTATATTCTGCACCATTTCACGTACTCGTTCTACTACCGATTTTATCTCAACTGCGTATTTTGTTATATTGGCATCGTTCGCCTTCGTTCCCATCGTGTTTGTCTCGCGGAACATTTCCTGCGTTAGAAAATCCAGTTTTCTACCGCTACTGTTTTCCTGATTCGCAATTTCGTTAAACTGTTTCAGGTGACTTCGCAACCGTACCATCTCCTCCGAGATGTCACAACGGTCAGCAAACAACGCGACTTCACGAATAATGTCGTTTTCGTTGAGCGTCAAATTTTTTTCGCTCAACACAGCACTTATTCGCTCGGACAACCGTTCGCGATACTGTTTGACAACATTTGGTGCCAAACGTTCAATCTCTGTCAGGTGTTTCGTTATCTCGTCAACATTTGCGAGCAAATCACGTTTCATTGACTCGCCCTCTGTATGCCGCATTCTTTGCAAACTTTCAATTGCCGCTTTGAGCGACGTTTCAACGAGCGGTGTTGCCTGTTCAACTTTTTCGTGCGAAGTGTTCGCCAATTCCTCGACCACGCCCGGCAAACTCAACAGTTTTTCCCATTTCGGTTTGTCAACCAAGTCCGACAATTGGTCAGCGTAGTCTTGAAGAATTTCCGTATTAATTTGGTAGTTTGACTCATTTTTTTCGCGACGAATTTTTATCGTCAACGAAACCGAGCCGCGACTAATCGTTTCACGTACAACTGACTCGATGTGCGGCTCTAACGCCGCGTAAGCGTCCGGCAAACGTGTCATCAATTTCAGATAACGATTATTGACTGTCTTTATTTCAACAGAGACCGTCATCGTCCCATCATCACAAGTCGCCGCACCAAAACCGGTCATACTGTACATAAAAAGTCTTTCTAAAATACGTTCAACATTAGTGAAAGTTTCACTCTGTCGGCGGCGTTGTTGTTTCAGTTGGTGTCACTACGGGGGGAGTTACCAGCGGCGTTACCGATTCAGGTGTATCAGTAACCGTAGTTGTCGGTGACGTTGTCGGCGGCAACTCAATTGTTGGTGCGGTTCCCGTACCCGGAATTGTTGGCGGCGTTGTTATTGTCATTGAGTCACCGTCACCCAAGTCGGGGATATCGTCGTCACCAGTCCGCAACGTTCGGATTGCGAGAATACACAGCGCGAACCAAATCAACGCTGTAACGATAGTGATTTTTGTGAACACGTCACCCGCTTTCGTACCGAACGCACTCTGTCCGCCCGCACCGCCAAACGCACCAGCAAGTCCACCGCCCTTACCACGTTGAATCAATATCAATGCAATCATAAATATCGATGTCAACAACAGAAGAAGTATAAATAACGCATGTAAAGTCATAATTGTTTCTTGAGTAAATTGTTATTGCAAAAAGAACAAAGGAGTGACAGTGATTGTAACGACAACCAACACAACTCTACGCACCTTTGATAATTCCCATAAAGTCCTCAACCTTTAACGACGCACCGCCAACCAACGCACCGTCAACATTCGGCTTTGCCAATATCGCCTTTGCGTTGTCCGCCTTGACGCTGCCGCCGTACTGAATCCGTACCGATTCCGCAACTTCTTTGTTATACCGTTCCGCGATAATCGCACGTAGAACAACGTGAACTTCTTCCGCTTGTTCCGGCGTTGCAACTTCACCAGTCCCGATTGCCCAAACCGGTTCGTAAGCGATAACAATCTTTTTCATATCATTAGATGAAACACCAGAAACCGAACCCTCAAACTGACGGCGATTGACTAAATCAGTCGTACCGGCTTTCCGTTCTGCCAGTAATTCACCAACACAGAGAATCGGAATCAAGCCAGCGGCAAGCGCGGCGTGAACTTTGAGATTGATGAACTCGCTTGATTCGTGCAAAATATGGCGACGCTCACTGTGACCGAGAATAACATATTTACAACCGATGTCTTTGAGCATTTCCATACTCGTCTCACCAGTGAACGCACCTTTCGGTTCAAAGTAAGCGTTCTGTGCGCCGACACCGACGTTAGAACCTTTAAGTATTTCCGCGACAGGTTGGATATAAACATTCGTCGGACAAACTGCGATGTCCAAGTTTGTTATCCCGTCCGTCGCCTTCCGAAGTCCCGCCGCAAGTTCAGTTGCGGACGCAAGATTCAGATTCATTTTCCAGTTACCAGCAATAAAAGTTCGTCGTGTCATAGTCGTAAGTTAAAAATCAAAAATTTGCAGATAGGCGGTGTTTCGCGTATCTAAGCAGGTTGTAAAACATAAACAAAAGTAATAAAGCGCAGGGCAGTAAAGTTTATCTACCGGTTTGGTAGCATACTGTAAAATGCCAATCTCTACACCGCGCATTTTTCACCACACATAATAATGACCGATTTCCACCATTTTGACAAGGGGGACGAACGGTCAATAAACGCTAATTGAGCCAATTTTCCGACAATTTTCCTAAATTTTTTTGTTTCAGGCAAAAATTTTAAGTCCAAAAAGGTTAATGTACGTATCCCAAACATCGGTAAGCGTCACCTTCGCTTGGGGAGAAGATGACGCTTACGAAGTCAATAATGGTTTATTTTTTAACTGATAGGGAGAAAATTGCTTAATTTGACTAATTGAAAAAGTCGAGATTTCCGCTTTTTTCTACCCAAATTTGTTGTTTGTAAGTTAGATTTGTTGCCTTTGTATCATTTTGTGTGCAAAGTGATACAGCGTGTTGCATTTTGCCCGACCTTGAAATTAAGGCAATGTATATGACAAAATTGCAACCGTTTGGCAAAGAACGAAAATTTTATCATTGCAAAACCCTGCCTAATAAAGCAGGTTAATGCAACTAAAATGAAAATTAAAAAAAATAAACCGTTATTGATTGTTTTTGGCACGGATTGTGAATTAGTTTATTTCAGCGCAAGGAAGTGGGGTGTTACGATGACAACGCTTAAAAACACTAAACAAGTCAGTTTTGACTACCTGTTGCTTGGCAACAAAGCCAATTTTGCTACTTTGTTTGACCATAATATCCGAAATTATCGGTCGTTTTTATCCTGTCTTCCTAGTCAGCACTCTCGTTATTACCGTAACTGGTATGACGACATTTGCCTAAAAAAAATCATTTTAGTTCAAGGTGATAGTTCACAAACCTTACTTGTGGATTATGATAATATGGACGTTATTGGGGGAAATGGTTTCCCTCTTAACAGAGAGTTTTGTTTTCGTGGAACAAGCAAAAATTATAACAAGAAAGTAGAGGTGGTCATGGACACAAACCGCCGAATTAAAATCGCTACCGGTAAAACATCGGTACTCGATTGGATGAAAAGCCGCTTTGTTGACACGGCGATTATGGTCGTCGGGTTTGCGGTTATCACACTTGGTATTGCAGCGATGTCGGACTCGGCTTTTGCAGCGGAACCAGAAGGAAGGGACGTTGCCGTAGCGTCGCAGGATACGTTACCACAACAGGGAAACATTCAGTTTCTCGGATTGTTGACAGAGCGTCAGGCGAGTGAAGTAGCCCGCCCGAAAGATTCGATGCTCCTTAAAATTAACCGTCGTTTGCTATCCGGTCCCGGACGTTCGCCGCGTGAGTTTTATATGCTCTCGAAGCGGATAAATCCGATGGAAGGTGAAATGCTCGCTGATTCGCAGGATGGACAGTGGAATACGTTCAACCTGTTTCAGGCGGCATTGGCAGCCGAAGGAAACCGTACACCGGTTCAGGTTAAACAACTTGAGTCGCGGATGGAACAAATTGTTCGTGATATGCAGCAGAAACTGGAAAGTTCCGATGCTGCTGATGAAGGCGCGGATGCCCGTAAACTTACAGAAAAACTGTTCCGCTACCTCCACGAAAATGTCCTCACTGCGAAGTACGACATCAATTGCACAGACCCAGCGACAGTTTTGGAAACTGGAAAATACAATTGCGTCAGTGCTACATTATTTTTCAACGTTTTGGCTGAACGTGCCGGAATCAACGCTTGTGCGTTGGAAATGCCGGGTCACGCGTTAAGCCGGGTAAAGCATCAAACTTTGGCTGGTGCAAATTCCTTTGACCTCGAAACAACCTACGCTGGTTGGTTTTCGTTGCCGAATGAAGAACAACGCCGTGCCGCAACAGAAAGCAAAATCGCGTCCAACTCCGCTCCGCAAACCTATACAGTTGCGAAGCCGGTTATCAACGACCAGAATTCGTCTATGAAGAAAATCCGCGAACTGACACCGGTTCAGTTTGTAGCAATCGTTTACTACAATAAAGGTTTTGATTATCTCAAAGCCGAACGTTACGCCGACGCGGTAAACGCAAACGCAAAAGCGTTGACGTTAGACCCGCAAAACGAAAACGCGTGGAAAAACTTACTTGCTGCAATCAATAACTGGGCAATCGCCTGCATCGACAAAGACCAAAACAGATTTGACCTTGCGGTAGAGTTGTTAGAATACGGACTACAGATAGATGAAACTTACGACATGTTCCGTACAAATATGCGTTCGGTATTTTGCCAATGGATTCAATCGCTCCAAAAAGAAGGAAGAGCGAATGATGCAATGACAGTATATCACTTCGCAATTGAACGCCTGCCAAACGATGAAGTACTAAAGTCGCTGGTAGAAACGAAGTAAGAAAAAGTTGACAATTTCGCGGCGAGCGAAAAGCACGTGAGTTTTTTCTGCTGTGTGAACGGAAAACAGAGTAACTGCCCTAACAGATGGTAGTGTATGTTGTATAAAAAATTACGCAAGTGATAAATAATGAACGACACGGGATATATTTTGGTGTATAATGTCGCCTGTTAAATTGACACGTTTACAGATTATACCGCCTTCGTCGCGAGGGCGGGCTTCAAACACACACCAAAACTTTTCTCGAAAGGAAAAAACTATGACAGACTTTGTAAAAACACAAATTAACACAATTTA
>JAITST010000344.1 GCA_031287585.1 Planctomycetaceae bacterium
GTTTGGGAATAATGAGCGGGGAAAATTGCAGCATTTTTTGAAATTTGAGTAACTTTTCAGACGAGGGGAGCGTTTGAGTCAAAAATTTTTATATTTAGTGGGTTGTTAGAAGTTGCCTAAAGCAACACAATCAAAACAACCACTCAAAACATTCATTTTACTAATTTTTATCGCGATTATAGTTGGGGCACAATTTGATCATATCCCAGAATTGTTGAAGTGATGGTCAATACCGCTAAAATTTCGACGTTTTATGACATTCACCCATAAATTCCGCACAAGACCGGAATATGCTTCGGAAAAATCCAGAAAGCGTTGACAGCCAATCATCAGGACGGGGAAACCATTGCATGAATCAATCCTGCCGGGGTGCCGAGCAGTGTGGAGCGAAAGTAATTTGAGATAGTTAGGGCATTTGCGTAATACACAACAGAGAAACAATATAGTTAATTTGTTTCCCTATATTTTGTTTAACTTATTATGTTCAAAACACATAAGCCGTTATTAATTACAAACTAATCGCAACTCGTATTGTATATTTAATTTTACATAAACTTTGCAGATCACTTAAACACGAGCAGTATTTACTCAAGTACTTGTGATAATACTTTTGGAGTGGGTGGGGACAACATTGTTCGGGTTTTGACATCACAGTTTCGCATACAACATCAAGTCAGTCAAACGGCGAGTATATTTTTTATGCCGCTCGTTTTTCTGTCATCGTCTCTGTCGTGTGTATTTGTTTTAAGATTCGTTCCGCTACTTGTACTGCTGTCAACCCTTGTTTGCCGTTTACTTTGGGTTCGTATTTTTTTTCTATTGCGTTTATAAAATCGCTCATTTCCAACGACAGAGCATCTACCGCGTTTTCTGCTAGTTCTGTTACTTTGAAGTGTTCCTTCATAAATGTTGGTGCTAATTTTGCCGCTTCGACCGGGCTGATTTTATTCGCGGCGAAATTTCCTGTCACTACTTCTTCGCTCGGTTCAATAAACTTTGCTGTTCTTGTTGCGAAGTCAATTGTTGCTGACTGGCGTTCCGTTATTATATTCATTTTGCGTACCGCTTCTGACGCTACTCTTGACGCATACAGCGTCGCTACCGTACCATTGTCGAATGTTATTCTCGCTTGCGCAATGTCTTCGTGACCTTGTTTGCGGCTTGAATCTATCACGTAGAACCCTACCGCGTCAACGTTGTTAATCAGTGACGGTACAACCGACATTACCAAGTCAATATCGTGAATCATCATATCAAGCACTACACCGATGTCCGTACTTCGGAACGTGTAGCCGCTTGTTCGCGTCGTTTCCAGTAACGCCTGTTCGCCCGACGCAACCCGGTCAAGAATCGGCGCGGCAGAATGCCACGCGGGATTGAATTGTTCAATGTGACCTACCTGCAAAACGCGATTGTGTTCGCGTGCCAAAGTAACAAGTTGTGCCGCTTCTACCGACGTAACGCATAACGGTTTCTCCATCAACACGTGACAACCGGCGTTGAGACAACGTATGCCTACCGCATTGTGAGTCGTACTAGGAGTTGCCACTACCACCGCCTCGACCTGCGTCAACAATTCGTCGAGCGAATGGAACGCAATACAGTTATGCTTCTTTGCGAGTGCTTCGGATGCGGCGGACGATTCGTCATAAATGCCGCTAATTTGTACGTTTGAATAAGCAGCCGCTTTATCCGCGTGAAATGAGCCAAGACGACCAGCACCGATGATTCCTAATTTCATTGTAGTAAGTTGTAGAGTGTAATGGGGCTTCAGTTATCTGCTTTCAGTTGACAGTTTTCAGAATTACTGTCAACCGAAAATTATATGAGTATTATATGAGTATAGTCAAAAAATCTTACGCGCATTTTTTTAACAACTGCTGTTTCCTTATCATTATCCCGCACGTTTCGGCTAGGCATGTTTCGTCTATCAGCAACGATGCCGTTTCCAGTTCCGCGACGCATTGGGCGTTCAATGCGTGACCGCTGCGGTGAGCGACGAAACGCCCAACCCAGTCACACGGTGCCAACGCTAAATCGCCTACCATATCAAGAATCTTGTGTCTCGCACATTCGTTCTCGAAGTGAAGATGGTTGTCAACAAGTCCGTTCTCGCCGAAGACTAACAAGCCCGACGGCTTGACACGTTGACAAATACCTTGTGAAAGCAGGTAGTCCGCTTCCTTTTTTGTGAGAAACGTTCGGCAGTTCATCAAATCACGTTTGAACCGTTCAGACTGCATCACGTAACTGTGCCGCTGGTTACCAATCGGATTCGGCTCGTCAAACTCAAGGGTGTATTCAATTGAGTGAACACCATCAAGATTCGGCGAAACTTCAATCCACGTTTTGTTATCGCCAACACGTACTTCACGTGTAACAATACGAATCGGGGTAACGTGTGGTTGTTCAACAATCCCCGCTTCTTCCAACGCTCGTACAAACGGGAAACTCGAACCGTCAATGCCCGGCATCTCAGGTTTGTTCGTTCGTACTTCGCAATTATCAATCTTCAACCCGCGTAACGCCGCCAGAACGTGTTCAACCATATCAACTCTCGCGCTGCCGTTGACAAGCGAAGTCTGACGCGGTTTGTTGTCACGATACTTAACGAGTGCGGGAATAGACGGTTGTTGCGGCAAATCGGTTCTTGTAAAAACGATACCGCTGTTTGCCGCCGCCGGTACAAACTCCAATCGAACATCCTCGCCCGTCCAATAACCGAACCCCTCAACAACAACACTTTTGTCTATCGTGTTTTGAAGTCGCAATAACGAACCAAGCCGGTCGTTCACTTTGGGTAACAAAGCCCTTCCAGCGTCGAGGTACGATTCCATTCTGAAAACAGCTGCGTCCATTGTTTGTGGTTTTGGGAAAAAAATATGATTGGGAATGTGATAAAAAAATTACTATGACACCGCAACATTCCGTCGGCTCGTTACATTTAACGCGGCGACGGCAATGTTGTGTGTTGTGTTTGACTTCCGTCAGTTTCAAGTGACAGTATTCTTGCCGTGATTAACACACGACAACCGTCAAATAATTAACGTCTCGGTATATTCGACGGAATGGTTCCGTTGTTCGGACTTGCTGTTGTGGGCTGAAGTGTAGCGGTCGGTGACGCGCCCACAACTGCCGTTTCAGCAGGAACTTGAAGACCGCGTTTCTTGTACAGTTGCATCTTGATAGTGTTGGTTAAGTCGATTTGTTCGTCAGACCATACCAAACGCTGTTCAATGTCTTCCATAACAGTTTGCGGAATCGTCGGTACAACTTCCATCTTGCGAACGTCAGTTACCTGAGCGATACCGTAATGTTTGCAGTATGCAGAGAGTTCCTGTTTGATTTCACTGAAAATGTCATAGATGACGGTCGAATTTTTCACTTCGAGTTTACGAAGTTCATTTTTTGCTTCGACCTCAAGATTACCATACGCTTTGGTAATTTCTTCAACTTGTTGCTGGTACGGGTCGGTACCCGGACGTATTCCGGATTCATCAAGTTTTTTCGCTTGTTCACGGAGAGCGTTTTGTTTTCCGAGAAACTCAGCGTCTAGTTTTTTCTTCTGTTCCTGTATCACTTCCATTTTCGCCTTGAATTCAGGATGCGACTGCATTAAGCGTCCGAGATCGACAGTCGCGACAAAACGCGGCGGACCAGCCGGTGCGGCGGGTGCGGCAGCAGGTGCTTGCGCAAAGGCGGACATTGTTAAAGCGGTCAGTAAAGCGGCGGTGCATAGAACATGTTTCACTTTCAATTCTCCTTACAAAGTGTGTGTAGGTGGGATTATGTCAAAGTGAAGCACATGCTTCTTTCACAATCTTTGACAATAATCTTGTTGAGGGAGTTGACAGTATTGTGAAAAAACAGTACTGTTTGGGAATGTGATAATGTTCACAAAAATTCCCTCTCCCTAAAGCGGGTGTATTGTGCGCTATTTTTGAAATCGGGTAAAGAGCAATTTTTAGTGAAAAATTATTTATTATAATCGGAATAATCCGCAAAATTCATAAAATCATTAGAGATTGGGATTTACAAGATTGTGTATATTGCGTATTTTAACTTTTTGTGAATCCAAAATGAGTTTCACCGCAAAGACAGGGCGGTAGTTTAGTTTGAACGGTGTTTATTGCACCGTATTGCAAGTTTGTCTGGAAGGGATAGAATTGATTGTTCGCAACCACTCACAGTTCGTCGTATTGTTTTCACCATAGTTTTCACAATGACTTTTGTTACTTATTCATTTTTCATTATTGGTTTGCTTGCCAGCGGGATTCCTGTTTTGCTGCATCTACTGATGCGCGGTAAGCCGAAACGGATTGTTTTTCCGCCTTTGATTTTGATTCAGGCACGGCTCAATGTTACCAAGCGGAACTTCCAACTCAAACAGATTTTATTGTTGCTTTTACGGATTTTGATTTTTGTTATCGTTGGACTTTTGTTGTCACGACCTACATTGAAACTTGGCGATTGGTTTTTTGCCAATCACTCCGCCAACGGTAATCACTCGTTTGTCAGTTCCGTAACCAACTCACTCGCAACGCAGGAATCGCCCATCGCCGCGGCACTCGTTGTCGATACTTCGCCGCGAATGAATTACGTTCTCGCAAACATTTCCCGTCTCGACGCGGCTCGCTCTTACGCCCAGTGGGTTCTCGGACAATTGCCCAAAAGCAGCCGTGTTGCGGTCGTCGATGCCAAACGCGAACCAGCAGCGTTTCAAATCGACCCTCTTGCCGCGTCACAACGTTTACAAAGATTGAACATCGAAAACAATGGTCGCACAGTCGCCGAGTCGGTTCTCGACGCGATACGGTTACTCGACGAATCGAAAATGGAACAGCAAGAATTGTACGTATTCTGTGACCTAACGCAACCATCGTGGCAACCCGAACACGTTAAGTCAATCAACAACGCGGTCGAAGCGTTCAAGAGCAACAACGCTGGCGGCACGGTTACACGGAACGTTTACATGGTTGACGTTGGTGTCGAATCGCCAAACAACTGCGGCGTAACAAACATTCACCTGTCTGACCAAGTCGCGTCTGTTGATATGCCGATAACGCTTACCGCCGAAGTGATTCAAATTGGTGATGCGCAATCGCGGACGGCGGAGTTATGGCTCGAAAACGCTGGTGCGAACAACACTGTGAATAACGCTGGTGACAACGACAATAAATCCGAACGACGCGGTTCACGTCAGATTCGCTTCGCTGCCAGCAACAACATCACCGGTCAAATGTTGACCTTTCAGTTACCATCGTTACCGGTTGGAGTTCATCATGGAACGATTCGGATTGACGATTCAGACCCGTTTGGTGCCGACAATACCGCGTATTTCACGGTTGATATTCGTTCGGCGTGGCAGGTGTTGATTGTTGCACCGAAACCGGTTGACGAACACGACGAGTACGTTCGCGAGATTTTGAATCCGTCGCAAACGCCGCTCAATCCGGCGCAGACGAAGATTGGTTCGTTGTTCAAAACGGAGACCGTGCCGCCGGAATCGTTGGAGCGAATGACACTCGCGGACTTGCAGCAGTACAGCGCGGTGATGATTCTCGACCCGTCACCGTTGCCGCCGACTACGTGGAAAGCGTTGAGCGATTTTGTCGGGGGCGGCGGCGGCGCGGCGTTTTTTCTCGGACGGCGCGCAACACCGCCCGCGGAGTTCAACTTGCCGATAGCACGTGATTTGCTCGGCGGTTTTCCAGTTCGGCAGGCACGCAGCGGTGGTGAACTCTGGATAGTACCTGACGATTATATTCCGTCGATTTTTTCGTCGTTCAGACCGTTGTCGGTTGCGGAAACGCCGTGGCAGGAGTTGCCCGTTTCGCGTTATTGGGAGATGGACAACTTGGTAGAGCGTGTCGAGCAAGCGGCACGTTTTTCGGACGGACGACCGGCGATTCTCACACGCCGATTCGGGCGTGGTATCGCGGTAACGATGACGACACCGGTTTCCGACCCGCCGTACTCACCCGCGAACGTATCGCCGGACGAGCGTCATTGGAATTATTTGACTGACCCGTCGTGGGTTTTTATGGCGTTAATAGACGGCATCGCACGGACGCTTGTTGGTATTGGTGAACAAAAGTTGAACTTTGAAATCGGGCAACCAGCGGTGCTAACAATCAGTAACGCAACTGTTCCGGCAAACTGTTTGTTAAGCCGCCCAGACGGTACATCGGTACGAATTTCACCAAACGCCGCCGAGCGTCAGGTACGAGTAACAACGAACGACAATCCGGGGCAAAACTACATACGCGGCACTGGCACAAAAGAACGCCTCAACATCGGATTTAGCACAAACTTCACCCCAAGCATAAGCGACTTCCGCCGTATCGGTACTGAAACGCTGGACGAAGCGTTCGGAAAAAACAACTACCGCGTAGCACGGACACCGAAGGAAATAGAAGTAGGAATAGCAAGAAGCAGAGTAGGGGCGGAGTTGTATCCGGTATTGTTTATGATGTTGTGTTTGTTTTTTGTTGGTGAGTATGTGTTCGCGAATTATTTTTACGGACGCGGGAAATCTGCAAATACGGTTTGAAGAGAGGTAAGGCAGGACAGCGTGTTCCCCTTGCCTATTCTACTGGTTAATCTTACTATGCCAGCGAATTATCATTCAACAATTTCTCAATTCCTTCGCGTGCCAGAGTTAGCATTTGGTTTAGTTCGTATTGGGTGAATGTTGATTTTTCGCCGGTTCCTTGTATTTCAACGAACTTGCCGCTGCCGGTCATTACTATATTCATATCAACTTCGGCTTTGGAGTCTTCTTCGTAACACAAGTCTAGGATTGGGATTCCGTTTAGTATTCCTACACTGATTGCCGCAACCGAATCGTTTAACGGTGATGTTTTCGGGGCGGGGAATATTTTGTTTATCGCTGTTCGCAACGCTATGTACGAGCCGGTTATTGAGAGTGTTCTTGTGCCGCCGTCGGCTTGTAACACGTCGCAGTCGATGTTTACAGTCTTCGCTCCAAGTTTCTCCATATCAACAACCGCGCGGAGTGAGCGTCCTATTAGACGTTGGATTTCGGTTGCGCGTCCGTCCGGTTTGTCGGCACGTTGTGACCTTGGCGATGTACTGCCTGGCAACATTCGGTACTCCGCTGTTATCCAACCGCTCGTAGAATCCTTCGGCATACATCGCGGTAATTCGTCAGAGACAGACGCGGTACACAGAACAACAGTCTCGCCCGCAGAAATGAGAACGCTGCCCGCGGCACGTTTGGTGAAGTCTTGTTGAATAATTATTGGGCGGAGTTGGTTTGGAAGACGACCGTCGATTCTTGACATAAAAAAATTTTTTTCTGATTGATGAGGGTGAATACTACTGATTTTCTTTCATCTTGTCATTGATGAATCGTTCGATAGAAAATTACTCTCTACTTTATATCTGCCGGAAAATCCTGATAAAAATGTTCGTCGCCGCGCAGTACCCAGATTCTTACGGAATCGTTTTTGCCGTTTTCTGACCAATGGTTTACCAAGTACAACAGATTGCCCGGCGACGTTATCGCCCAATCCTGCACTCCTACAATTACGTCACCTACCTTGACTCCTTTCGCCGCGAAAATTCCGTCCGGCTTCATCGTTGTCACCGATACGCCGCCGTTGGGATATAACGGCAGATATGTTGCGTACAGACGTTGATACTTTTCCAGAGGCACTTCGTCAACACGTATTCCCAGCGTATCCCAAATCGGGTCGGTTTTACGTTGCTGTTTCGACGTTTGCGGTTTATCTTGCGTTTGAGTCGGGTCTGCCTGATTCGCTACCTTCGGTGACGGATTAGCGATAGTTGTTGTCGTCGATGCCGTTGTTCGCGGGAGAATTGTTTCCCTTTTAATACGCGGCTGCTCAAGCGTGACCGCTGTTGACTGTTCACCGTAAAAACCATTTTGCAACTCGCCCGACATTCCATCTCCGTCACGCAAGTACGTTACCTGAAGTTCGTCATTCGGTTTCCGTATCATCGCACATTGGAAATCGAGTTCACGTTCAACTGCCTTACCGCCGACACTCACCAACCTATCGCCTTTTTTCAGTCCGCAACTTTCCGCCGGACTTCCTTTCTCGACTTCGGTTACAACTACCTGAACGCGGTGCGGCGTATCGTCTGCCAACACTTCCGCCACGCCGATTCCGTGATACGCTACTTTTTGTGTGTAGTCCGCAATCATCTTCGCGGCTATCTCAATGACTTGGTCAGACGGAATTGCGAAGGCGATATTTTGTGCGCCCTGCCGAATCGCGGCGTTGATTCCTATCATCTCGCCGTCAACATTCATCAGAGGTCCGCCGGAGTTGCCCGGATTTATTGATGCGTCAATTTGGATTGCGTTACGGTACAACAACGTGTCGTCAACTTCGACATCACGACCGACTCCGCTAACCGTCCCGCGTGTCGGCGAGTACGAATAACCGTAAGGATTCCCGATAGCCAACACATCGTCGCACGGACGAACGGTGTCCGAACGTCCGATTTTGATTGTCGGTAACGGAGTTGTCGGATTGATTTTGATGATTGCTAAATCTGATTCGAGGTCACGGGCGACAAGTATCGCGGTGTATGCCGACTTGTCGTGAGTTGTCACTTGGATTTTGCGAATTTCAGCGATGACGTGATTGTTCGTAAGAACGAAACCGCGTGAATCAATGACAATTCCGGTTCCCATCCCTTTGTAGGTTTTGAAACTTTTCATTTCGTCAACCTTGTCACCCTGAATGTTCACAATCGCCGGACACGTTGCGTTGTAAATTTCTGGAAACGGATTTGCGAGATGCTCGGCGGCGGACAACGACGCGGCGTTCGCAAGGAACAACGAGGCGGCGAGCGCACAGACCACCGTGTAAGCGAGCGAACAAATCGCGGTTTTGTTGACAACTTTTTTTACAACTGTACTTGCAACAGTATTGGGTTTGTCGTGAAGGCATCGGTTTGGCACCGTGTTGTCTCCTGATGATGATATTGTTGACTTGGTATGACAG
Source organism: Planctomycetaceae bacterium (assembly GCA_031287585.1). Lineage (GTDB taxonomy): Bacteria > Planctomycetota > Planctomycetia > Pirellulales > Thermoguttaceae > UBA8133. Next base: position 9,003 of record JAITST010000344.1, read on the forward strand.
TCGGGAGTCCACGCCGCGAGAGGCGATAAACGTTACACCGAACGTACTGACAAAATAAGCATTTTGCGTAATAACGGTTATTCAGATAAAACCGATTAGACCGATTTTATTGAAAATTCGTTATGTAACGGTTATTCGGCGTTTTAGTATCACCGTCTTGAAGATGACAATTGCAAGCGTCAAATCTTGCCCATATTGCCTAGTAGAATGGTTTGTTAAACTGTCAGTTGGCTAAATCCAACGATATAAATCACAATAATTTAATTGGCTATTAAATTTCTTTAATCATCGTTTTGAGGATGTCAATTTTTATGGCAGGTTTTTGCGTATGCAGCATTGCGTGACAGTTTGGACATATTGGTTGTAAATCATCGGGAGTAAGTTCGTATTCTCTACCAATCGTTGCAATGTCTTGGAGGTGATGAACGTGAATAAATTTTTTCCCGATTTCGCCGTATGTTTTTTCAAAATCAAAACCACAAACGGAGCAAGCGCAGCCATATTTTTTCACACACGCATCCCTTGCTTTTCGACTTCTTTCATATCTATTGACCGTTATTTTCGTAACGGCTCCTTCTGAATAAAACTCATCATTATCAATTTCTTCGTTATAGACGATTGTGTCAGATTCATTTTCTTCATCTATGTACTCATTGTCATACCATAATTTGAATTTTTCCAACATCGCAGGAATATGTTCGACTGATTCACCGCGTTCCAAACAATAACCAACTTCAAACAAAGGATAAAGAGCGGTAAAATCTACTGACAAATCATCTAATCCAAATTCATTATCCCAATCCTCCTCTTTGATATTAAAATAAAGAGACTTAAATCGACAATTAAAAAATTTTTTGTCTTTCTTATATTCTGTTTCAAAAATAAAATCATTGATATCCGATTTTTTCTCTGGTCTGTCTATCTCCCTTTTTCCCAGAATATAATCCAGCATATCCCAATTATCTGCGTAAAACCGGGAAAATTCCGAAACAATATTTCTGTTTTCAGGAAGGTCAGCAAACCAAAACGGGCGTAATATAACACTCAAATCGCCTTCTGCTGTCAATCCATATAACAACTCACAATGAGAAAAATTTGCGGGTTTTCCGTCTGTTCGATTTATTTTAGTGTTCGTGCAGCGAACAACTTTTCCTGATAAAGCAATGCTCGCATATTCCGGTTTTTGCGGATTAGAGGTTGTCGGACGAGGATTTGGATATTCGGGAAGATTTCTCTTGGTATCATTTGGTTCGATACCATATACTTCACGGACACGTTTTTTGGAGAATTGTAAAAACGCCCGAAGTTTCGGCAAAATATCGCTTCGCACCCGATCTACACATTCTCTTGGACTATCAATCGCAAATGCGTTTAAGTCTTCTGGAACAAAAATAGGTAATTCGTCTTCCATAGAAATCCTTCTCATTCAACTTGTTTTTTAACCACGAACGCACAAATGAGAACGAATGAATATCAGTTAAAAACATTCGTCCCCATTCGTGCATTCGTGGCTAAAAAATTAAAATGCCAATTCTATTTGGGTCAACACAGCATAACTCTGTCGGAGTACCGGTATGTTACCGCCTATTTTGATGTGAGTAACCCTGTGCAATATTTTACTTCAAACTTTTCGGTTTCGGCATCCAAGACGAAGACTTGAAATTTTTTGCCGTCTTCGTAAGCACGTATTACAACGTGTCCCCAAGATGGATTGATGTCATTGACAGATTCGCCGAGATTGTCGCGAATTCCTTGATACATTCCTGTCGTAAAAATTTGCCGGTCATCGGGATAAATCGTTTTATCGACCATTTGCGGTAATTTTTGGGGATGCGGATGCCGTAAATTCCACGCCGAAATGACCATCACCTGCGGTCGTAACTTGCTGAGAAAATGAGCATTGGTCGCGTCAATTTGAGCATGGTGATTCATTATCATCGTGTCCACCTGCCCGACCACTTCGCTGATGGGCGTTTCCACGTCCCGTCCCGGTGAACCGACCGTGTCGCCGCCGGAAAAATATTTGAAGCCGCCGTAAGTCAATTTCAAAGACGTACTGCATCGGTTTTCATCCGGTTTGTCCGCTTCCGTAAAAAGGGTTTGGGTGTTTGTCCCTTCGCCCGTCCAAATTTTGCCGTTGACGTGAATATTTTGTACGTTAAAGGCATATTTCGACGGTTTGTTTTTCAAAACAAACTGCGAGTTGCTTCCCGGCTCAAAACATTCGACCGTTGTTTTGCGTGTTTGCTGCTGATACTCAACGAATTTAAGGTATTCGTTAAAATAAGAGGGATTACTTCCGACAACGGCTTTGCGCGACGGAAATTCATAGTCGGGATAGCCGCGATCCACGATCTTTTTGATGTCAACGTGTTCCGCAAGCATTGAAATACCCGATAACGCGTATCCGTGTGCTTCCGGCACGCTGGGAAGTTTGCGTCCGATATGGTCAGCGTGAAAATGCGTCAGAAGAACATAATCCAGCGTCGGCGTTGCCTGTTTGAGCGGTTTTGAAAAGCGGCGAATATAGTCGGCAACCCATTCACCCGCCGTCTTGCTGTCATTGGGAACCGGCGGCATCTTTTGGGGACCTTCGGGACGATCAACATCACCGGTATCAATCAGCATCGTCGTTCCGTCAGGACAGATGATATACGTTGCATTTCCCATTCCCGTTGCGATATGGTGAATGTCTAACCAACCTTCCTGCCAATCGGAAAATTGTTTGTTACCATCCTCCGCCAATGCCAAAGCAGCATCGGCACCAAGCGTAGCCGTTCCAACAACAGATAAAAAATTTCGCCGGTCAAGTTGATAAGTCATCGTAAACCTTTCATTGTAATTCAGTGTTTGGACAAATGGTCTGTTGAACCATTTTAATTATTACCAAGACGGTAACACAAAGGAGTTACGCAGTGTCAATGTAAGCAACCTGCCACCGAGCGGTCACGTTGCCGATATTTTTCACTTTTTTTCAGCCACGAATAACACAAACGTTCACGAATGATTTTGTATTATAATCTTATTCGTGAACATTCGTGCCATTCGCGGCTAAAATTAAATCTACTTCGCCGCAGCCAGATTTGTGTAGAACTGGAACCGTTCTTCGGCGTCTTTTTGTGCTTGTTCGGCGTACTTCTCGAACATTTCCGGCTTGGCACGGTTCAG
>JAITST010000358.1 GCA_031287585.1 Planctomycetaceae bacterium
AATTGTTACATCCAAAAGGCGGTACTGAATCATCAACCGCTCCATCGCCTTGAATTCAGTCACGAAGATTTTGCCAAAGGCGGCATACTGGAAATATGGCTGGGAGATACGCCCGTGAAGGATTAACCGTAAGATGGGATACCATTGTATTACGGGTGGACTCCGTTGATAAAGTAAAGCGGAACGTTTTCGCCTTTGTTTTTACGGGGTTTTTCATAACCTTCAATAAACTCTTCCTGTGCAACCGTTACAAATTTTTATCGGCTATGTACAACAACTAAAAATTTCTTCTCTATCTCGACAACGAGACGAGGTGCGAAATTAAATCTATCAGCGTTGTCCGGTCTATTGGTTTTGTTGAGTAGTCGTCGCAACCGCATTCCAACGTTTTCTCCCTGTCACCCGCCAACGCATGGGCTGTTAACGCTATAATAGGGCGTTGATACCCTTGCTGACGCAGCCGCTTTGTTGCTTCATAACCATCCAGTACCGGCATCTGCATATCCATCAGCACAACATCGTAATGCTGACCGCTTGCCTCTTTTGCGTTTATCTTGTCAATACCGATTTGTCCGTTTTCCGCAACATCAACAGTCGCCCCCGCTTCCCGTAACTGAAACGAGATTAACAACTGATTTATTGCAACATCTTCCACCAACAAGACATTGCAACCATTCAGGGTTGTCTCAAATTCATTCAGCGACTGCGCGGACGACGACTGTAATTGAGATGCTACCGAGTCAAGTTGCTTCGCCCCCATATCTTGTTCCACTACAAACCCGCCGCTCGAATCGCTCCCCAATTGCGAGGGATGGTCACCGATTTTCAAAATCTGCGACGGACTTTCGTCTGGCGGCAAGTTTGGTGATGTACTTATCGGCGCAACCTGCTGCTTAAACGATTTGAATGGTGTCCGTCCCGTAGCCGTAGTTATGGCTGCTGAAGACGCAATTTCGTCCTCATCGGGAATCCGCGTATGCAGTACAAGCGTGAATACGCTGCCCTTGCCCTCTACACTCTTCGCCGTTAAATCGCCGCGCAACATCTGCGACAATCGTTTCGCAACTGATAACCCCAATCCTGTTCCGCCATAAATTCGTGTCAGCGACGTATCCGCTTGCACAAACGGAATGAAAATTTGTCCAATTTTGTCTTCCGGAATACCGATTCCCGTATCAATAATCTCGAAATATAACGTAACGTATTCAGTTACTGATGTTATTGATTGCGGCAGTTCACTAGCGACAACCGATACTTGCGAGCTGACTGACGACACGTGTGTGACCGACGATACGTGTGCGACTGACTCTAACTCAATAAGTGATGACATCATCGCGGGCGGGTCTGCTGATTTAGTCGCCGAGCACTTGATGTGTATAGTTCCATGCTGCGTAAACTTTATCGCGTTGTCAACCAAGTTTGCGAGTATCTGACGCAGCCGCGTCCCGTCACTCAACACGACCATCGGTACCGATGGGTCGATATGAACATAGATACGGTCACGCCTGTACGTTGCTTGTGACGAGTATTGTTGCACAACTTCATCAATGACTGTCCGCACCGAAACCGCCCGCCAGTGAACCTTCATCCGATTCGCGTCAACCATTGAGATGTCGAGAATGTTGTTCAATATCGCCAAAAGTTTTTGTGCGTTCTGACGAACAATCTGAATCATCTCGCGGCGTTCATCAGATGCTAACGATTCCGCCTTGTCACCGACAACCAAGTCTAGAAAACCGAGTACCGCGTTCATCGGAGTACGTATTTCGTGGCTCATATTGGCGAGAAAATCAGTCTTTGCGAGTGATGCCGATTCCGCGACTTGTTTTGCGATGCCGAGATCAGAATTGAATTTTTTCATTCGCTGTAACGAACGTAACAACACTACAACACCGATGAATCCGATGAGAACCATCGTCACTCCGAGCAACGTTGAAATCAAGTAACCAACCCGCGGCTTGCGAACTATATTCAGAAAATCATCTTCAAATATGTCGATGCCTAGAACTGCTTCGATTTCTCCGTTCGGTTTTTTGATTGGAACAACAACAGAGAAAACGCTGCCCCATATTTCCTCATTTGCTTCCTGTGAGAAAAACCATTTATCCTTACCGCTAAATACACCATCCATTGATTCATCGTAATCCACAAAGACATAACCGGGCGACTCTGGTGCTTCAAGGTTGTCGGCGGTCTTGACAGCATTTATTTGACCATCACCGTTAATGTCAGCCGCCGGACTAATGATAAGCCGCACTAAACCGTCCTCACCTTTCCGCATTGTGTAAATTGAGAATGCTTTGAGATCGTTCTGTTGCCACTGAAAAAACATATCGAGCAATTCCTCATACCTTTTGTAAATCTCACCGTCTTCAGGTTTTACTTCAGTAGGAATCTCCCAATGCCTCATTTCAGTTGCCGCAGTTGCACAAGCATGCGCAGCACCGATAAACCGTAGTTTCTGAAATTCACGCATCTCGTTTTCCGATTGGTGCATCTTGTACGAACCAAAACTGATAACAAGAACAAACAACAGCCAAGCGACAGTCAAACAAATCCAATTACGCGATACGAAAATAGCCCATATCGAAGCAATTAGCATCAAAAAGCCGGCTGAAATTACTAAAATGACAATGTCGCTCATTAATTATAAAATTGAATGGTGAAAAACCGAGCCACAAAAATAAATACCAACCGAATAATTATAGTGGAAAAAACTGTTTTAGCAAGATAGTGGCGGGAAAATTTCTGACACAAAATCGCAACAATTTATAGTTTTGCTCTATCCAACATCCCCCAACTCCAATACCTTACCGTACCTTGTCAGCATTTGTTGCCGTAATTTCGCGTGTTCGGGGTTTGATAGACCCGGATTGTTTTTTACCATTGTCACCGCGTCTTGTCTTGCTTCCAGCAGGATTTCCTGGTCTTTTACTAAGTTCGCAACTTTCATTGGCGGCATTCCGTGTTGGGCTGTTCCGAATAGGTCACCGCTGCCGCGTAACTCGAAATCTTTTTCCGCTAACTTGAAACCATCGTTCGTTTTTTCAAACGCTTTCAAACGTTTTTCCGAATCTACCGACGTTGGATTTGCAAACACCGCGCAGAATCCCGGATGTTTGCCGCGTCCTATTCTTCCGCGTAGTTGGTGTAGTTGCGCTAGTCCGAACCGTTCGCCGTTTTCTATCGTCAACAAGTTCGCGTTCGGTACATCAACACCAACCTCAATAACCGTCGTCGCAACCAACATCTGTATCTCGCCCGTTCGGAAATTCTTCATTATCTGTTCCTTCTCGTCCGTACTCATTCGCCCGTGAATCATTCCGAGCCGGAACTCTCGTAACTCGCCCTGCTTCAACGCATCGTGAACTTCGCGTATAGACTGCACCTCTAAATTTTCCGAGTCCTCAACTAGCGGCACAACTACATATCCCTGTTGACCCGCATTTAGTTTTCGTGTCACAAACTCCCACCACTGATGACGCTGGTCTGGTCGCGTAAGGTACGTCGTTACCTTCTGACGACCGGGGGGCAACTCGCGCATCGTTGACACATCGAGGTCGCCGAAGAGCGTCATCGTTACACTGCGCGGAATCGGTGTCGCGGTCATCACTAAATAATGCGGGTCAAAGTTACTCGCTGTTTTTAACGCCGCTCGTTGCCGGACACCAAACTTATGCTGTTCGTCGATAACAACCAAACCGAGTTTGCTGAACGGAACCTCACTACAAATTATCGCTTGTGTTCCAACGATAATCGACGACCAACCAGCAGCAATTTCACGTAACGCCTGCGAACGCTCGGACTGACGTTGCCCGCCGAAAAGCGGTGTAATGTGAACATCGGTGTTTTCGAGATAACGAATCAACGTTCGTAAGTGTTGACGCGCGAGAACTTCCGTCGGTGCCATGAAAACCGACTGATAACCGTAATGTTTCGCGAGCAACATTGCATAAATCGCGACAACCGTTTTCCCGCTGCCGACATCGCCTTGCAGCAAACGGTTCATCGGAATCTGTCCAGCCATATCGGCGGCTATCTCTTTGATAACACGTTTCTGCGCGGCGGTCAGTTCAAACGGAAACAATTTACGAACAGCGTTATCAATCGCGTCATTCACCACGAGCGGCGGTGCTTTGAGCAACGCATGATGTTGCAAACGGCGTTGAGCGAGAGCGAGTTGTAAAACAAATAATTCCTGATAGACAAACCGCCGCCTCGCAAGTTGCATCGTTTCAAGGTCGGGCGGAAAATGAATGTTTGCAACCGCCTCACGAATCGGCATCAAGTTGTGTTCGGTTAGATAATCGGCGGGGAAAACTTCGTCGAGTAATTCCGTATATTTTCCGATTACCTGTTTGATTAAACGCCGCAGAACCGGCTGTGTCATTCCTTCGGTCAACGGATAAATCGGCAGGAACGGTGAGAGAGCGGTCTCCGGGTCTTCATCGTCACCGAGAAACGTTAGCGTTGGGTGACTCATCACCCAGTACGGATGTTCGTCGCGCGGCTTGCCGGAGAGCAACACGCGGCGGTCAACACTGAAACCTCTCGCGATAAACGGCATATTAAACCATATCGCTTTAACATAGCCGTCGCCGCAGTTCACATCCAACGTCGTACAGGGACCCCGGCGTGTTGACTTTGTGTTCCACGTGTCGATAACTCCGAGAACAGTTTGCAATTTCTGCGGCTCAAGTTGTGAGACGCAACGGCGGTTCGTCAGGTCGTCGTAATCGCGGGGAAAGTTAAATAACAAGTCAAAAACACGATAGATTTCAAGACGGTGCAACTGTTCCAAACGCAACGGCGTGACACCTTGCAGAGTGTCAACAGTTTGTTTTAATGAAATTGAATCAGGTTGGGAAGTTGTCATGGCTATGGGAAAGTTGCAACCGTTGTCAGACTGGTCGTAATCAAAAATGTTTTGTGGATTATAAACATAGTGACGTTTGTCGTCAAGAGACAACGCGAATTCCTCGCGCCGTAGGCAAAAGTATTATCACAAGGCAACTTCTAACAACCCATCAAATATAAAAATTCTTGACTCAAACGCTCCCCTCGTCCGAAAAGTTGACAAAATTTCAAAAAATTGCGGCAATTTTCCCTACCCATTCTCCCCCAA
>JAITST010000390.1 GCA_031287585.1 Planctomycetaceae bacterium
TTCACTGTCAATCTGAACGCACCTAAAAATCTGTTGCCGTTAGTGAATACATCGAATGTGTACGCTCCGGCGTGTGTGATTTTTATTTTATCTATTGTCGTAACAATTTCTACCGGTTCGGGCAGTCCGCCTATTTTTATTGCTCCCTGTTCAAATAGTACGCTGTTGGCACTACTATCAACAAATTCTATTGTGATTGCGTCGGACGGTTCTATGTCGCGCAGGCACATATACAATGAGGTCATACCACCAATTTCAGTTGGAAATTGCGATACTGATATAGAATTAAACGTTCCCGTCATAACCCTTTTATTCGTGGCGGTGTCCATGTAGATGTGTTCCGCGAGTAGAATCGACTGTAAAACTATATGACGAGGCATTGGAATTATTGTGAGGTGAGGTAATAAAAAAATGTAAACGTTCACAGAATTTTTTCACCAGTCGAGTAGGCGAGGAATGCCTCGACTACTCGACTGAACGGCAGAGATTCCACCTCAACCGAGTTCGTGAGCTTCGGCTGCCGCCCAAAGACGTTTTGTTCGCTCGTCAAAGAGCGGAGAAACGCTCTTGTATTTATTTCTGATTTGCGTTATAATGCTCTTATCCATTTCGGCATTGTAGCATATTACCAATTTGCAAACAAGACCAGTTTTTGGACGAATTATTGTTTTACGAATGCTTAGCATCAAAAGGGGGCTGTTTCATCGGTACGTCCGTGTAAAAAAAGGGAGGAAATACAAAAAAACATTATAACCCAAATAACCCAAATAACACAAGGAAAAATACCTACAAATGTTTTACACACCACTCTCGACTGATTTTTCTTTGTAGGTCTTGTCAAACGCCGGTATTATTGTATGATTATTGTTTGTGTATCTGTTTTTTGCTCGTTTTTTCCTTCAACATATATTTACTAATATGCCAGAAATTACTCCTTTTGCGGCTCTTCGTTACGATACCGAGAAAGTTAATCTTGCTGATGTTATTGCTCCGCCTTATGATGTTATCGACCCTGATTTTCAAAGATTGCTTTATCGGCGGCATCCTAACAATGTTGTCCGTTTGATACTTGATAAAATGTCGCCTAGCGATTCGGCGGATGATAACCGTTATACGCGCAGTGCGAAAACTTTGGCTGATTGGAAACAGTCCGGTATTCTGATTCGCGACGCGAAACCTGCGATTTATGTTTATCATCAAGTTTGTACTGTGCTTGGCGTTGAATATGTGCGACGCGGTTTTATGTGCCGTTGTAAAGCGATACCGTTTGGCGAGGGGCTTGTTTTCCCGCACGAACAAACTATGAGCGGTCCGAAGATGGACAGACTGATGTTGACAACGGCGTGCAAGACAAACTTTAGTCAGGTGTTCGGGCTTTATCCCGACGCGGCAAACAGTACGCAGAAATTGCTTGACGACGCGGTTGCGGCGGCGGGTTTGAAAGTGTATGATGCGATTGACCATCTGGGAACAACTCATCGGATGTGGATTCTCACTGACGAAAATATCGTTGAACGTGTTTGTAATGATATGGAATCGCGTCCAATGTTCATCGCCGATGGGCATCATCGGTACGAGACTGCGTGTAATTATCGGAAACAAATCGCTAAAACGGGAGAGTTGACACCAGAACATCCCGCGAATTATGTACTGATGTTTTGTATTGCTATGGACGACCCTGGTTTATTGGTGTTGCCAACGCACAGGTTGTTTCGTGGTTTGCCGCAACTGACGCAACCGGAATTGATTGCGAAACTTGGTGACGCATTTTCGTGTATTGATGTCGGAGGCGGGCGGACGAACGCGGGGAAAATTTGGGCGGAGCTGGAAAAGCAGAAGACGCAAAACCGAATCGCGTTGTATACGAAAGAGGATGATAAGTGGACAGTTGTTATGCCGACACAAAAAGGCGAGTCAATGATGAATACCCTTGCGGCGGAACATCATCCTGAGTGGCGGGCGTTGGGAGTGAGTATTTTGCATCGGTTGATTGTTGAAACGATTCTTGGGCAAAAGTACGACTTGAAAGACGATTCGACGAAGCCAAAGTATGTTCATCTGATACAAGAGGTAATCGACGAACTGAAAAACAACGAATATCAACTAGCGGCATTGGTGATGCCCGCGACGGTTGAACATATCAGAACGTTAAGTTTGCTCGGAGACCGGATGCCAGCGAAGAGTACGTACTTCTTCCCGAAGTTGATTAGCGGATTTGTTTTTAACCCGTTGGAGTGATGGTAGGCACATTTCAGAAAAATGTCTATTTTATCAAATCCGCAATCAACACCCTATCCAGACGTGCGTCGTCTTTTAGTATTGTTACATTTGACCAGTATTTGTTTGTCAATAATTTACTGCAATCTGCCGCAATCATTGGGCTTAATTCTAGTAACAACGTTCCGCCGCTGTTCAGTCTGTTTTGCGATTCTGTTATTAGACTCGCGATGATTTCAGTGCCGTTGTTTCCCGCCAGTAGTGCTTGTTTGGGTTCGTAATTTTTTACCTGTGTCTGGAGTTGTTCGTATTCTGCTGTACTGATGTATGGTAAGTTGGCTGCAACTATATCGAACTTTGTTTCGGACAGGATGTTTGCGAACAAGTTGGATTCCACAAACTTTATTCTATCGGTGACAGAATGTTTTTCGGCGTTCTGACTTGCTACTGATAATGCTTCACGGGAAATGTCGATGGCGGTTATTGTTACGTTCGGCGAATTCTTCAATATCGAAATCGCGACGCAACCTGACCCCGTACCGATGTCAGCAATCGCGATATTACCGCTTTTTGTTCGTGATTTGACTCGGTCAAGAGTTTCGACAACCAGAAGTTCTGTTTCGGAACGCGGTATCAAAACGTTTTTGTTGACAATAAACTCAAGCGAGAAAAATTCTTTATGTCCGACAAGATACGCAACCGGCTCGCCCGCTGCCCGACGTTTGACCACTTCGCGAAACGCGGTACGCTGCGGCTCCGGCGGCTCGATCTCGTAATTCGTGTACAGTTCGATTCGTTTCAAACCAAGTGCGTTAGCAAGCAAAATTTCCGCATCGAGCAACGGCGAATCGCTACCGTGAGTACCAAAATATTCTTTTGTCCACTGAAGCAATCGGCGAACTGTCCACGTTTCTGATGTTGACATAATGTTTCCTGATTTGTTTCCGTTTACGCTACCAAATTTGTTTACTGGCAAGGCAAGAAAGTCTAACGGAATTGAGAACCGTTGTCAAGAGACTAGCCGTGAATTGAGTAAATCCTGTTGCTCGGGACGAAGAAGGTTGGATTTCAAGCGAGTACTTACAGTTATCAACTACGTCGCTTGCGAGGTATTATGTCTGTCATAGGATTGATGTTGAAAGACGTGTAGATACCAATGATTCTGAACAGGCGGAACTTTTGCGAAAATTATCCACTACCTATTGACTTCATTCCAAATAGTGTGTACAATGCTAGACTTCACGCTTGCGATATGTTTTTCGCAAGCAAACACACACCAAACTTTTCTCGAAAGGAAAAAACTATGACAGACTTTGTAAAAACACAAATTAACACAATTAACCAAATGTTAAAATGGGGGGGGGGACGCAGTTTGCGGTAAATTCCGCGATTTCTCTTCTCGCTCGGCTTTTACTTTGGTTGAACTTCTTGTTGTTATCGCCATCATTGGCGTTCTAATCGCTTTGCTCTTGCCCGCTGTGCAAGCCGCCCGTGAGGCGGCTC
>JAITST010000407.1 GCA_031287585.1 Planctomycetaceae bacterium
CGGGGCGAATCGGCACTTGCGGGCTTATTGAAGAATAAGTTGTTTTTACTTATCGTTACGCTCATTGCCGTTGTGCAGATTGGCTTAGTGCAGGCAAGTCCGTATTTCGGTATCGGCGAAGTATTTCGCACGACGCATTTGACATTGACTCAATGGCTTTGCCTTGCGGCACTCACCGCGACCGTCATTCCGGTTGCTTGGGGGGTGCGGCAGATTCAAAAATGGTGATGGTATATTCCCGCAAGAACCGATAGAAATGAAACTCGTTTCTGTTCTATCGGTTCTCTATACCACTTTCCAACCGCAACTTTGCCGATTTTACAACGTGATGTAATTTCTGTTCCAGTAAACGAATAGGAAACGGAAAGAAACCGCGTTCCCGCACTTCCGCTTTTTTTCCTAGTTGGTATGGTACAAGCGAGCAACTATTTCGGCATCGGACAAATTTTCCGTACCGAACCGTTTTTGATATTACAGTGGGGCAAAATAGTTTTGCTTACCGCAACAATTCTGCCGTTTGCGTGGTTAGTCAGATTGTTGTTCCAGAAATTTTCGGTTGAAAAATCGGATAAATAGACAACACGATTGAAAATTGTTTGTGTTGTAATATAGCCGTAACCAAACCTCGCGGAGATACCGAAAGACATTAAATACACAGACTACAACAAAAATCTTTTCGTGTGGTTCGTGTTAAAAATGTCCGTAAACACTCATTCGTTCTGTCATTGCAATCTGTTTCCGCCGTAGATTGAGTAGCCCAGCATATTGTTTTTTGTTGATACTTCTTCGTTTGCCGGCATTTTTTTTTGTACGTTTTCGTACATACATATCATTGCGTCCAGCGAGTCGGCGTGGTGTACTATTACCGCTTCCATTGACATTGGCGGTTTTGGCGAACCCCATTCCGGGATTCGGTGGTGCGAGATTATTATGTGTTCCAGTAACAACTGCGTCTTGTTGTCCAGTTCTACCTTACCGGCGTATTCGCGTATTATATCGCGTCCGATTAAGATGTGACCTATCATCGCTCCTTCCGTTGTGAGTTTTGTTGTACCGGCATCATAAGACATTTCACGAATTTTGCCGATGTCGTGAAGGATTGCTCCTGTCACCGTTAATGGTCGCGAGATTGCACCCTTCTTGTGCGGGTACATAGTTTCGTAATGTAAGCACAACGCAATGGCAACCTTCGTCACTGACAACGTATGTTCCAATAGACCGCCCGCAAATTCGTGATGATTCCAACGCGCGGCGGGCATATCAAGCAGCGGTCTGCGGTAATCTTTACAGATACGTGTCACAATGTTCAGCAGTTTACCGCTCCCGATATGTTGTGCCGCCAGCGACATCAACTCGTCGTACATTGCCTCGCGCGGGAAAACCGTTGACGGCAAAATTTTGCTAATATCGAATCCATCTTGCTTGTCCGCGTTAGTTGCGACACGTATCCGCGACACTTGCAGTTGGTCGCCGAACTTTGGGTCACGTGAGAACTTCGTACGAATTTTATAGAACTGACCAACTTCCCAATTGGCTCTGCAATCTTCAAACATCGGTGTCTCATTCCAGATTTTCGATTCCAACTCACGCGCCGCATCGCGGAACGTCGTCTTGAAATACGGCATCCCCTTACGTGTCGTATATGATTCCTTTTCAATCAACTGAACAAACGCATCCGCCTCCTGCCCGTCCTTCATCTCGCCCAATGTTAGAATTTTTGTTGTTTTGCTTTCCATCTTTGTTGTTATTTATTGTGTGAAAGGTTGTCGAAAAATTATTGCTGTAACCATTCACAAGTATAACCAAACTTACAAAAGTTCTCAATACTCGTGACCTAACGAACACATTATTGTAAGCATAATCCGCCATAAATCACCGTTGACGTTTGCAGCCGTTCCTGTTACAATAAAAACGAAGCCGTGAATGTTTGATGCGGTACGATAGTCACCGCACGATAAATCACACCATTACGACAACTAACTACACAATGATAACACTAATTGATTACAACGCTGGTAATTTGACTAGCGTGCGGCTTGCGATTGAAGCATTGGGGGAGAATGCGGTTATTACTTCTGACGCTGATGTTGTTCGGCGTGCTGATAGGATTATTTTTCCGGGTGTTGGTGCGGCTGGGGCTGCTATGTTGCAACTTAATACTTTCGGGCTAGTCGATGCGATTAAAGATGTTCTGTCACGGGGCATGCCGTTTCTTGGTATCTGCCTTGGTACTCAAATTTTGCTTGAGACATCCGAAGAAGATGGCGGCGTGACGATGCTTGAATGTTTGCCCGGTTGCGTGAAACGTTTCCAACCTACCAGCCGTTATGACAAAGTTCCGCAAATAGGTTGGAATCAAGTCGAATATACACAACAACACCAATTGTTCGACGGTATAATTAGCGGCAGCGATTTCTACTTCGTTCACAGTTATTACCCGTCGCCCGAAAAACCTGAAGATTGTCTCGCGGTTACAGAATACGCGAACACACGTTTTGCGTCGGTGCTTGCTCGTGACAATCTTGTTGCAACGCAGTTTCATCCAGAAAAATCCGGCAAGTGCGGATTGAAGTTGCTTGAGAATTTTGTTAAGTGGAAGGTGTGAAATTTTGCCGTCGGCTTCAGCCAACAATTGGAACGTTTTTTGTACAAATATATTACCATCATTAGTTATGCTAATCAAACGAATTATCCCTTGCCTTGATGTCATACGCGGTCGTGTTACTAAGGGCGTGAGGTTTAAGGACAACATTGACCTCGGCGACCCCGAAGAACTCGCAGAGAAATATAGTAACGATGGCGCGGACGAGTTAGTTGTTTACGACATAACCGCTTCCGCCGAAAAGCGTCCGATTGACATCGGCATGGTTGCCCGTGTTGCACGCCGGATACGGATTCCGTTCGCGGTGGGCGGCGGCATTGCTAGTCTCGGCGATATGCGGCGCGTG
>JAITST010000419.1 GCA_031287585.1 Planctomycetaceae bacterium
CTCGTTCAAGTGTGTTTGGTATAAGACGCATGACTGGGCGGAGTGCTTGGACATTTTTCACGCTTCGGAACGTATCAGTGATTGCTTTCTGATGAGATATTTGACGGTGGGCAGAAGGAGTCGATACTGGCGTTGCAGACGTATTTGGGCAACAACCGAGAGCGGTTGTGTTATGCGGAGCGATTACGGAAAGGGCAGGCGATTGAAGCAGACGGGAGCGTGTTGGCGGTTGCGGCAAGCGGAGAAGATGACGGTGTTGTGTGCCGCTCTCTATTGCGACCAATGGAAACTCTGCCAGAATAACCCATAAATCACAACAAACCTTTACGCTCCTTAGGCGGTTGCCATCGCCAAAATTCGACTCTTGACAGGTCTCCCATTTTATAATACACTAACGTTGTGCCGACTTATTTGGTGCAAACTATTTCATTAACGGTAACATTTCAGGAGAAGTCTCATGGAAATGAATCGTAAAGAATTTTTGAAAACCCTCGGCGTTGCCGGAACGGCAGCTGCCGTTGGAAATTTCGATGCTTTGGACGTTTTCGCTCAGGATACGACCGGTACGCCAGATCTCGTTGCCGTTTCGGGCGGCGAACCCGACGTGATGTTCCAAAAAGCCATTGCGGAACTCGGCGGAATGGGACGTTTCGTCAAAAAAGGACAGAAAATCGTCATTAAGCCGAATATTGCTTGGGACAAAACGCCGGAAATCGCTGCAAATACGAATCCGGTTCTGGTCGCCGAAATCGTCAAACAAGCCCTCGCTGCCGGAGCTGCGGAGGTAAATGTGTTTGATTTTACTTGCGACAAAGTTTGGCAAGATTGCTATAAACACAGCGGTATCGAAGATGCCGTTATCGCTGCCGGCGGAAAAATGCTTCCCGGCAACGATGAACGATATTTCAAAGAAGTCGAACTGCCGCAAGGTAAGATTCTGAAGACAACCAAAATTCATCAAGCATTGCTTGATTGCGACGCTTGGATCAACGTTCCTGTCCTCAAAGTTCACCGAGGTACCAAAATGACGATTGCCATGAAAAATTACATGGGCATCGTTTGGGATCGTCAATATTTTCACGGTCACGGACTGGATCAGTGCATTGCCGATGTTTGCACATGGTCGAAGAAACCGGTTCTCAATGTCGTTGACGCTTACCGGATTATGAAGGCAAATGGTCCGAAAGGTGTTTCCGTTGCCGATGCCGTGTTGGTGAAGTCGTTGCTCCTTTCGACGGACATTGTCGCCGTCGATGCCGCCGCGACGAAATTGGCGCAACAGTTTACGAACGTTCCGCTCGAACAAGTCCAATACATTCATTTCGGCGAAGAATTCAAACTCGGAACGACGAAACTTGACACGCTTAACGTCAAGAAAATCGCGGTGTAATAACATGTTCCCAAAAGAGCCGGAAGTGAAGGCGTACTCGCCGTAACTTCCGGGTAATATCGTTTGAGAGATTCCAAGTTAGCCGCGTTGCCCTGCAACGCGCTATTCGGAAGATGCCGTCAACACCAACCGAGTAGCGCGTTACTGGTAACGCGGCTAACGGCATTCCGTTAAGTGTAACAAAATGACACACATTTTTTTTCCAATGTATCAATTTGGCACATTTTTGCAAAAAACGGCAGAGCAAAAGCAATTGCCGATTATTTTTAACTCATTGATAATAAACGACTTACAACTAATTTGTAAAAATTTGATTTTTGGCATATTGATTGCATATACTAAAACAGGAAGTCCATTTGCCGTGTTGGCAATGCAATGATTTTAACTTCCGAGTGCGGGTTCCGATGAAATAAAAAATTCATCCCTTAAAAATAGAGAAAACCATGTTCAAAAAATTGTCTGTCTGTCTGTCTGTCTGACATCGAGTGCTTTCGCGGATTATACCGGTTGGTATGACGAAGACGGTGCTTGGGCCGCCGCCGCCGCCGAAAAAAGCGGGCTTATCAATCCGGGCGACTACACCTACAGAACCTACGATTTCTTGACCTACAAGGTACAAACGGGGGAAGGGACGCATGTTGATGGCATTGATTACAGCATCAGAGGAGAGAATGGTTTTCAAGTGATGCCAGCCAATCAGGGTGATATGCGTAAGAGCGCAATTAATGCTAGCGGCGTTTTTGGCTGGGATTGGACAGCCAGTACATGGACACAGTTTGCCGCAACCGATAATTCAGATTTCATTGCGAATTTCTTTGAGAACTTGTTATTAGCCAGCACGGAGCAGAGATTGTTTAATGGTATTTCCGGTTTTTCTGATTTCCTTAACCCGGGCGGTGACGTGCGATTCTTTTCGGATGGTGTCGAGTTCCTTGAGTGGAATGAGAATGGTTTTGAGTTTACTTTTTGGGGTCGATTTTTTGAAATCTCTGTTGGCTATTACACCGAAGGAGAGACGTACACGGTTGGCTCTGAAACACCAGCCACGCCGGAACCCGCAACGATGCTAACGGTTTGCAAGGTTGATGAGTACACCGGTTAACAGTAGGAGCGTTACACCATAACTTTCGAAACTCAATTCCGTTTTTTTTCAATAGTTTCCGCGTGCGGTCTGTCCACGTTGATTTGGGAATCGTCGAAACACTCCTTCAACGCGCCCGGCTCGTT